>NZ_JABXEP010000298.1:0-3565 GCF_013372605.1 Myxococcus sp. AM009 | reverse complement strand
GCTTCTAACACCGGGCACGCGGGGCACCCTCGACGCTTGCCGCGCCGCGCGCGCCCGGTGTTAGAAGCCGTGCCGTGAAGGTTGCCCTGGTCCACGATTGGCTCGTCACCCACCGAGGTGGTGAGCGCGTCCTTGATGCCCTCTGTGAAGTCCTGCCAGACGCGGACATCTACACGCTCATCCACAAGCCGGGCTCCCAGTCGCCGGCCATCGAATCCCGGCGCATCTTCACGTCCTTCCTTCAGCACATCCCCGGCATCCACACGCGCTACCGGCACTTCCTGCCGCTGATGCCGAAGGCCATCGAGTCCCTCCAGCTCCAGGGGAAGTACGACCTGGTCCTCTCCTCCAGTCACTGCGTGGCCAAGGGCCTGCGCACGCCGCGGGGCACGCCGCACCTGAGCTACGTGCACGCGCCCATGCGGTACATGTGGGACTTGTTCGACGACTACTTCGGCCCGGGGCGCACCGGCCTCCCGGTGCGCGCGGCGGCCCATGCCGTCCGGCCCTGGCTCCGCCGGTGGGACCGGCGCACGGCGGCGGGGGTCCATCGTTTCATCGCCAACAGTCGGCACATCGCCACCAAGGTGCAGCGCTTCTGGGGCCGCGAGGCGTCCGTCATCCACCCCCCAGTCTCCTTGGAGCGCTTCGCCCAGGTGCCCCTGGCGGGCGGGGGCCAGGGCGGCTACTTCCTCTGGCTGGGGGCCTTCGCGCCGTACAAGCGCTTGGACGTGGCGCTGGAGGCGTTCCGGAACCTGGAGGCGCAGCTCTGGGTGGTGGGCACAGGCCAGGAGGCCGCTCGCCTGGGGGCCGGAACCCTGCCTGAAAATATCCGCTTCCTTGGCAATGTCTTGGATGCGTCCCTTCCGGCGCTGTACCGAGACGCCCGCGCGCTCATCTTCACGCCCGAGGAGGACTTCGGCCTCACTCCGCTGGAATCCCAGGCGACGGGCCGGCCCGTCATCGCCTACGGGAAGGGCGGCGCGCTCGAGACGGTGACGGAGCAGACCGGAATCTTCTTCTCGGAACAGACGCCGGCATCGCTCGCGGCGGCCGTGCGCCACTTCGACGAATGGGAGACAGGCTTCCGGCCCGGAGCCGCTCGCGCCCAGGCCGAGCGCTTTGGCCGCGCGCAGTTCCAGCGTGCCATGCTTCGAGAAATCCACTCGCTGCTCGGCGGGGTGTCGCCAGATTCCCCAGGCCCCGCAGCGGGACTGTGACTTCGCTGTCGCTCCTGGCCTGGCCTTTTGTGGGCAGCAGGTGGAGGGCGCTCCCGGCTGTGGGGGAGGGGTCGCCGCAACCCATTGTTTTCACGAATTTTTTCGTGTTAGCAAGCGCGGCTATCAAACGGTGATGGGCAAAACGCGTGTCCGTCTGAAGAGGGCGCGAGTCTTGCACAGGGGTGGCCACCCGTTGATTACGCCACAGGAGTACTGCGGTGTTCAGTCGTCTCCAGCGTTTCTACACGTCCATCAAAGTCGTCGCCGACATGGTGATGCTCGCGCTGGCCTTCGTCCTCGCGTACGCCACGCGCTTCTCCGGCATCGTGCCCGTCACGGAGGGGATACCTCCCTGGACGGACTCGTTCTTCTCGTTGCTGATGGTGCTCGTCATCTTCCCGGTGACGTTCCACCAGTCACGCCTGTACGGCACCAACCGCTCCCGGACGAACACGGGCGAGGTCTTCGAGGTCTTCAAGTCCACCATCACCGCGGCGCTCATCCTGGTGGCGGTGACGTACTTCGTGCGCGAGCGCTACTCGCGGCTCACGCTGGTCATCTTCATCGTCTATGCCTTCGCGCTGGTGACGTGCAGCCGGCTGGTGACTCGCTATCTGGTGAGTGAAATCCGGCGCCGGGGCCACAACCTCAAGTCCATCCTCGTCATCGGCGCGGGGGACCTGGGGCAGCGGGTCATCGAGACGGTGGAGCACCACCGCGAGCTGGGCTTCCGGGTGACGGGCGTGCTCACGCTGCGCCAGGAGAAGGTGGGCCAGTACGTGGGGGGCGTGCGCATCATCGGACACGTGGACCAGGTGAACGAGGTGTTGGACGCCGAGCCGGTGGACCAGGTCATCCTCGCGCTGCCGCTGGAGGGCCACGCCCAGGTCAAGGGGCTGATGGACAAGCTGACCCTGCGCACCGTGGACGTGCGCGTGGTGCCGGACCTGTACCAGTACATCACGCTCTATGGCGGCCTGGAGGAGTTCGGCGGGCTGCCCATCATCCGCCTCCAGGGCGACCCGATGGAGGGCTGGAGCCGGGTGGCCAAGCGGGCCTTCGACATCCTCTTCTCCCTGCTGGCCATCCTCATCACCGCGCCGCTCATGGCGGCCACCGCGCTGGCGGTGCGGCTCACCAGCCGCGGGCCCATGCTGTACCGCCAGGAGCGCATGGGCATGGATGGGCGCACCTTCCCCATCCTCAAGTTCCGCACCATGCGCATCGACGCCGAGCACAGCGGCGCGATGATGGCCCGCCCGGACGACCCGCGGCGCACGGTGATTGGCACGTTCCTGCGGAAGTACTCGCTGGACGAGCTCCCTCAGTTTTTCAACGTCCTGCGCGGTGACATGAGCCTGGTGGGTCCGCGCCCGGAGCGCCCCGTCTTCATCGAGGAGTTCAAGCGGCAGATTCCGCGCTACCACCTGCGGCACAAGGTGAAGGCGGGCATCACCGGCTGGGCGCAAATCAATGGCCTGCGCGGACAGACGTGCATTGAGAAGCGAATCGAGTACGACCTGTACTACATCGAGAACTGGTCGCTGCTGATGGACCTGAAGATCCTCGTGCGCACCGCGCTGGGCGGCTTTCTGTCGAAGAACGCCTACTGACGCCGCGAGCCCGGGCGGTGGCGCTCGCCACGGCCCGGGCCCGGGGGTTCAACGCCGCCGCGGGGGGGACTACTGGATGTTCCACACCACGGTGCCGGTGCAGCTCCCGCTGGAGTAGCAGCCCGCGCGAAGCTGCAGGGTGGTGGCCGTGGGCGAGGTGTACGTCAGGCTGGAGCCTCGGCCACCGCAGGCGTCGTCGTTGGCGGCCGCCTGCGTGGCGCCGTTGAAGAGGCGCAGGTAGGTGTCGCCGGTGAAGGACGCGCCCGTCACGCCGCAGGTGGCCACGGTGATGCTCTTGCCCGCGGCGATGGTGACGTCGCGGTTGGTGGTGTTCTGCTGCGCGCTGTTGGTGTTGGTGCCGCTGTAGCTGAAGCTGCCGCTGGTGGGGCCGCCGGAGCCGCCGGTGATTTCCCAGACGACGCGGCCGGTGCAGCTCCCGCTGGAGTAGCAGCCGGCGCGGACCTCGTGGTTGCCGGCGGTGGTGGCGGTGAAGGTGATGCTGGAGCCCCGGCCACCGCACGCGTCGTCGTTGGAGGCCACCTCGGTGCCCGCGGGGTTGCGCAGGCGCAGCCACGTGTCACCGGTGAGCTGCGTCCCCGTGAGGCCACACGTCGCGACGGTGAGCGTCTGGCCCGCCGTCAGCGCGAGGGTGTGGTTGGTGGTGTTCTGCTGCGCGCTGTTGGTGTTGCTGGCGCTGTAGTCGAACGAGTTCTCCGGGGGCGGGGGAGGCGG
>NZ_JABXEP010000297.1:0-3625 GCF_013372605.1 Myxococcus sp. AM009 | reverse complement strand
GTGTGAGAGCGGGGGGGGACGCGGAGGACCTGGGGGGGCAGGAGCTGGAGGCGTTCGACGAGAGCGACTTCGAGTTCCAAATCGCCAGCTTCTGAGTTCGGCGCGTGGGGGGAGGAAGGGGCCGCGCCCCAGGCCCTCCGCCTCCAGAGACTCCAAGGGCTCTGGAGGCGGAGGCCCCCTGGCTTTCATGCGATACGGTGCGGCCTCCTTCTCGATGGGAGTCCTCACATGAAGTCCGTGAAGTGGGCGGCCTTGCCGCTGTTGCTGCTGGCCGCCTGTGCCACCACGGGGCGCCAGGGCGCCGCTGACGACTCGCCGCCGCGCCTCATGTCCTGGTCGGAGCAGATCGCCGAGCGCGAAGCCTGGCTGGAGAAGCGCCACGGCATGCTGCTGGACATGATGCGCCGCCATGGCGTGGGCATGTGGGTGGTCGTCAACGAGGAGTTCCACGACGACCCGCTCACCCAGTTCATCGCGCCGCCGCGGCCCTATGCGGGCAACCGGGACATCTTCGCGTTCGTCGACGCCGGGCCCGAGGGCCTCAAGCGCGTCGCGCTCTCCAGCTACTCGGAGGCCACGCTCGCGCGCTTCTTCGAGCTGCCCGAGGAAGGGCGCAAGCCACAGGAAATCCTGGCGGACCTGAACACGCGCTATCAGCCCCGGACGATTGCCCTGGGCATTGGCGGCAAGCGCGGGGTGACGCGCAGCCTGACGAAGGACAGCTACGCCTTCCTGGTGGAGGCCCTGGGCGCGGAGGCGGAGGCCCGCTTCGTGAGCGCCGCGCCGCTCATCGAGGAGTACCTGGACACGCGCCTCCCTGAGGAGTGGCTGCACTACCAGCGGCTGGTGATGCTGACGGAGGCGGTGGTGAAGGAGGCCTTCTCGCCGGAGGTGGTGGTGCCGGGGAAGACGACCGTCGGTGACGTGCGCCGCTACCTCTATGACAGGCTCTGGGCGCTGGGCGTGGACACCTGGTTCCAGCCGGACCTGCGCGTGCAGCGCAAGGGCCTGGACGGCTCGAGCTCGCGAGGCTTCCTGGCGCCCGCGAAGGAGGACGTCGTCATCCTCCGCGGCGACCTGCTGCACGTGGACTTCGGCATCACCTACATGGGGCTGAACTCCGACTGGCAGAAGATGGCCTACGTGCTGAAAGAGGGTGAGACGGACGCGCCGGAGGGGCTCAAGCGGGCGCTGGCCAACACCCTGGAGCTCCAGGACGCGCTGATGCTGCGCGCCTCCCGTCCGGGCCGCACGTCCGCGCAGGTGTACACGCAGACGATGGCGGAGATGAAGGAGAAGGGCATCGAGGCCATGGTGTACAGCCACCCGCTGGGCAATCAGGGCCACGCGCTGGGCGCGAGCATCGACTTCCGCTCGGCGAGCCGGCAGGAGGAGTCCAAGACGCTGCGCCTGGGCTCGTACATCGCCATCGAGCTGAACACCGCCACCGCGGTGCCGGAGTGGGACGGGCAGAAGGTCTACGTGATGCAGGAGGACCCGGCCTACCTCACCGAGGAGGGCTGGAAGTTCTTCGTGTCCCGGCAGGAGTCGTTCTACCTCGTGGGCCGCGGCGGCAAGGATGACGACGCGCGGCATGCCCATGCTCTGAAGCCCCTGTCTACGCGCCTCGCCCGCTGACGTCCGCCCAGGTGAGGCCGAAGCGGGCCAGGTACTTCTTCAGCCGGTCCGCGTCGTTGACGCTCTTCTTCTGGGCGCGTGACTGTGCGAACAGCACGCGCCCCGCGTCCGACAACGAGCGTGACGCCCGGCAGGCGCTCAGCACATCCGCGAGCTGGACCCGGTCGAAGCGGTCCAGCTCGCTGGCGAGACTCTCCCCCAGCACCTCCGCGACCAGGTCCCCGGCGGCGATTGCCACCCTCGCTCCGGAGGGGCGCCACTGCTCGCGAAGCCGTTCGAGCTCCTCGTCCACCACGTCCCGGGTAATCCGCCCGCCCGCCGCCAGCGTGGCCATGCGCAGCACCGCCGCGTTGAGGTCCCGGAAGTTGCCCGCCCACCGCGCCTCCGGGGACGTGGCGAAGGCCAGGAAGTGCGCCTGGGCCTCCTTGTTCATGGTGACGCGCGTGCCCACGGCCTCCGAGGACTGGTCCAGCTCGAAGAGCAGGTTGGGTGGGATGTCCTCTGGACGCTCGCGCAGCGCGGGCAGCCGGAAGGTCCACAGGTTGATGCGCGCGAGCAGGTCCTCGCGGAAGCGCCCGCGCTCGACCTCGACCTGGAGGTCCCGGTTGGTGCCCGCGATGAGCTGGAAATCACTCTCCACCTCGCGGTCCGCGCCCACCGGCAGGAAGCGCTTGTCCTCCAGCGCGCGGAGCAACATGGCCTGTTCGTCCGCGCCCAGCTCGCCGATTTCGTCCAGGAACAGCACGCCGCCGTTCGCCTGCCGCAGCAGCCCGGGCCTGTCGCTCAGCGCACCCGTGAAGGCGCCCTTCACGTGGCCGAAGAGGGCGGACATGGCGCCGTCGCCTCGGAGCGTGGCGCAGTTGAGGTCCACGAAGGGGCCCGCCACACCACGCCGCGCCTTCTTCAGCGCGTAGATGCGCCGCGCGAGCTGCGACTTGCCCGCGCCGGTGGGGCCGGTGATCAGCAAGGGTGCGCGGGACTGGACGGCCACCTGTTCGATGCGCTCGATGAGGCGGTTGAACGCCGCGTTGCGGGTGTCGATGCCGGATTTGAGGAAGGCCAGGCCTTCTCGCTGCTCCTGCCGGAAGCGCGCGGCCAGGGTGTCGTACTGGGACAGGTCCAGGTCGATGAGGGTGTGCGTGCCCGCCCCCGCGCGGTCCCTGGGGTCGGGTGACACCTGGACCAGCTTGCCGGGGATGAGGCGGCTCTCCACCAGCAGGAACATGCAGATCTGCGCGATGTGCGTGCCCGTGGTGATGTGGACCAGGTAGTCCTCCGCCTCGGGGTTGAAGGCATAGCCGCGCACGTAGTCGAGCAGCGCGCCGTAGGTCTCCTCCAGGTCCCATGGGTTCCGGATGTCCAGGGGCCTGCCCCGCACCTCCGTCTCCGGTGACACCTGCCGGATGTCTCCCACCAGGGTGGCCGCGAGCGAGGTCGCGTTCGGCGGATGCAGCAGCTCCAGCCGGTGCACGAGCAGGTCCTCCTGCTGGCACAGCGCCACCGTGGGCCGCCACCGCGTCCAGCGCTGCGGCCCCTGCCCGTTGTCCAGCGTCGTCCCGAGCATCCCCAGGACCACCGTCTTGCGCGCGCGCGATTTCGCCATCCAGATATGACTTTATCCAAAAAGATAGAAAATGTCAGCTCGCGTGGAGGGCTTCCCTCGGGAGCGGTGTTGGCACGGCGGCTGCTCTAGGCCTCCCCCGTGACCGGGACACAGCGCCCGGCGGACGACTGAAAGGTGGAGACGATGAGCCGCGACAACGGGAACTACGAGGTGCTGTCGGACGAGGCGGGCCGCCCCATCAAGGCGTGGACGGTGGGTGTTCCGTTCGAGGAGGAGGCGAAGAAGCAGCTCCGCAACGTGCGCGGCCTTCCCTTCATCCACAAGTGGGTCTCGGTGATGCCGGACGTTCACCGCGGCTACGGCGCGACGGTGGGGAGCGTGGTCCCCACGGTGGGGGCGGTGGTGCCGGCGGCGGTGGGGGTG
>NZ_JABXEP010000296.1:0-3735 GCF_013372605.1 Myxococcus sp. AM009 | reverse complement strand
GAGCGGGGGCCCGAGGGGCCGCGGGCGCCGCCGGACGCGCGGCGACCGACAGGGGCGCCACCACGTCGTTTCCGTCCTCATCCAGCAGGAGCTGTTCGATGCGCTGCTCCGCCTCGGTGAGCAGCTTCTCACCCCGGCGCACCAGCCGGATGCCTTCCTCGAAGGCCTTGAGCGAGTCCTCCAGGGAGAGACTGCCGCTCTCCAGTCGGCCCACCGTCTCCTCGAGCCGGGAGACCACATCCCCGTACTGCTCGGGGACCTCGGCCTCCGCCACCTTGTCCGCCTTGGGCGCCTTGTCCGACTTCGCCACTTCCATCCACCTCCCCACGTGGGGCGCGGGACTCTAGAGGGTGGCCCGTCAGCAGTCCACCGGCCCTTTCACCGCCGTGACGGTGGCTTCGATTTCTTCACATCCCCCGAGCGACTTCGCCCCGTTCGACGCGAGCTTCAGCCCCAGGCGCTCTCCCACCTGGACATCCGCGCCCGTGCGGACCACCGCGCCATCGCGCTGTCGGAACACCACCGAATAGCCGCGCGACATCACCTTCAACGGACTCATGGCGTCCAGACGTCCCTCCAGACGCTGGAAACGCTTCTGGGCATCCGCCAGGGTCGCCTGCTGGAGCGCCAGCAGCCGCGCCCGGTGCGCGGCCAGCCGGGCACGCTCACGAGACACCTGGGCCACGGGTGACGCCCGCTCGAGCCCGAGCCGTGCCGTCGCCAGCGCGCCGTGCCGCGTCGCCACACCTGCCCGCACCGCCTCCGACAGCCGCATGGCGAGCTTCAGGAGGTGCGCCCGCTGCTCACCCAGGCGCGCCTGGGGACGCGCCCGCTGCAGCCTTTCGGTCAGCGACCGCAGCGCCTCACGGTGCCCGCGCACGGCCGGCCGCAGCACGCGCATCATCGACTCCACCTGCTCGGACAGGTGCAGCCGCTGGTGGTTGATGGCCCGCCGGGGGTCCTCCAGCCGCGACGCGAGCTGGCCCTGCTCCTCGCGCAGCTCCAGCACCCGGCGCTCCATGGCGCGCCGCAGACGGCCCGCCTGCGTGGCGAGCGTCAGCTCCAGGTCGGCCAGCACCGGCGCCAGGCGCTCCGCCGCGGCGCTGGGCGTGGGCGCGCGCAGGTCCGCCACGAAGTCGGAAATGGTGAAGTCGATTTCGTGACCAATGGCGGACACCACTGGCACCGGCGAGGCGAAGATGGCGCGGGCCACCCGCTCCTCGTTGAAGGTCCAGAGGTCCTCCACCGAGCCACCACCGCGCGTCACCACGATGACGTCCACGTCCGTGCGCGCCAGCCGCTCGATGGCGCGAGCCACCTCCACGGCGGAGCCTTCGCCCTGCACACGCGCGTCCGCCACCAGGACGCTCTGCCGGGGGTTGCGCGAATGCAGCACGCGCAGGAAGTCCTGCAGCGCCGCGCCGGTGCGGCTCGTCACCACGCCAATCCGCCGAGGCAGGTAGGGCAACGGCCTGGGGGGCCGCACGCGCCCGGGACCGATGAGCCCCTCCTGGGCCAGCCGCTCCTTGAGCTGCTCGAAGGCCAGCGCCAGCGCGCCCTCACCCACCGGCTCCAGCCGCTGGACGATGAGGCTGTAGCGGCCCTGCGGCTCGTACAGGTCCACGCTGCCTTCGGCAATCACCTCCATGCCGTCGCGCAGCGCGAAGCGCAGGCGGGCCGCCATGGAGGCCCACACCTTCGCGTCAATGGCCGCGCCCGAGTCCTTCAGCGAGAAGTACCAGTGCCCCCGCGCGTTGGGCCCACGGAAGCCCGTCACCTCGCCGCGCACGATGACGCGGGCGAAGCGCGACTCCAGCGTCTGCTTGAGCTGGCGGGTCAGCTCGCCCACCGACAGCACCACGCGCTCGGGCTTGGGCGGCGGAGGCGGCGCGCCTTCCATGGGCCCCAGCAGCGAGGTGCCGTCCGCGTCCACCGGAGGCGGTGGAGGCTTCGGCGTCGCCGCGGCCTTCCGCGCCGCGCCAGCCGCACGAGGGGTGGAGGCGCCACTGCCGAACAGGTCACCCTGCTGGCCCACTGGCGGCGGCGTGCCGCCTCCCACCTTGCGCCGGGTCATCGCGACAGCTTCTCGACCCAGGTCTTCGCCTTCTCGTGGTACTCGTCGTCGGGCGGCGTCATCGCCACCACGTCCTTGAACTTGGGCAGGGCCTCATCGGGGCTCCCGTCCTTCAGGGAGTAGGCATGGAGGTAGACGTCCTTCGCCTTCGCCCTCAGCTCACTGATGATGTTGGTGGCGCCCGCGTGTCCGGGGTCCGCCTGCAGCGCCTTGCGCGAGTAGTCCATGGCGCGGCTCCACTGCCCCGCCGCCTTCGCCGCGGTGGCGCCCTTGTAGAAGATGGTGGCCGCCCGCGTACCCGCGTTGCGCGCCATCTTGCTGGGACGGCCGCCGGTGATGCCCTTGTCCAGCGACATCAGCTTCGACAGGCCCCGGGCGTCCAGGTCCTCCAGCCGCTTGTACAGGTTGCCGAACTCCGTCATCTGCCCGAGCAACTTCTTGCACTGCGCGTTGCGCGCCATGCACGCATTGAGGATGGCCACGGCGCCGGACATGTCGCCGTCGCGGAAGCGGTCGACGGCGGGCTCCCACGGCTTGGGGGCCGGTCCCTGGATGACGGGCTTGGGCGTGTCTCGGACGATGATGGCCTGCGCCGCCTGCTCGTTGATGAGCTTGGCGTCGCGGTGCTCAGGGAAGGCCACCAGGATGTCGTCGGTGATGGCCTTGGCCATGTCGAGCTGATTCTCATCCAGCAGCTTGCGCGCCTCGCGCGTGCGCATGTCCGCGGACTCCGACAGCGCGCGCTTCGTCTCGTTCACCTGCTCGTAGAGGAACTGGCTCTCTCCGGCGCCGGCCAGCAACGTGCCGGCCTTGCCCAGCTCCTTCTTCGACAAGGCCTCCTTGGCCGCCGTCAGCTTCTCCTGGACGGGAATCTCGCGCGCGGCGTGCCCGAGGTAGTCCGCCACGCCCGGGTATTCCGGGGCCTCGGTCTGGAGCTCCTCCAGCTTCGCCTTCGCCTCGACCCACTTGCCCTCGCGCACCAGGTTCTTGGCGTCCTGGAACAGGCTGCCCAGCCGCTCCCGGTGGTTCTTGCCCTGACGGGCCTCCTCCGCGGCGACCGCCTGCTGCTTCTGGACGTTCATCCGCACCACGCCCAGGCCCGCGAACAGCACCAGCACCGCACCCACGGCGCCCAGCTTGATGAGCTTCTTCTTCTTCAGCTCCTCGGGGGTGGGCGCCGAGGCCGCCGTCGCGCGCGAGCTGCGCACGCGGCCACCTTCAACGCGAGGCCCCGGACGGGGCGGCACCGCGCCGCGGCTGCCAGAGGCCGCCGGACGGGGCCGCGGACCGGGGGCCGGCGCGCCGACCATCAACGTGGAGTTGGCCACGTCCTCGAAGCGCAGCTCCGTGTCGCCCAACGTGATGACATCACCGTTGGCCAGCGGCGTCTCGTCGCTGACGACGTCGCCGTTGACGAGCGTCCCGTTGCCGGAGCCCAGGTCGCTGACCGCCCAACCCGCTCCCGACTTCCGCACCATGACGTGCTTGCGGGACACGGAGGTGTCCGGGATGCAGATGGCGTTATCGGTCGCTCGACCGATGACGTACTCCTCCTCGGACAGGGCAAACTCCTCACCATCCTTGGGACCAGCGATGCAAATGAGCCGGGCCGCGGCGGAGACGGGGGCGGGCGCGGGCCGGGCGGACGTCCTGCGCACGGC
>NZ_JABXEP010000295.1:0-3764 GCF_013372605.1 Myxococcus sp. AM009 | reverse complement strand
ACACCCGGCCCCCTGCCCAGGGCGGGCGCAACGGTCCCCGCGTCGACACCCAGGCTTCCGGTTCGGTGGAGCAGCCGCGGCACGGCGCGCTGAGCGGTCAGTCCAGCTTCACGGCCGGCGGTGCCCGCACCGACGTGAGCGGCACCGGCCCCGGTGGCATCGACACGCGCGCCCACGTCCAGGGCCCCACGTTCACCGCGGATGCGCAGGTGGACGCGGACATCGGCCTGTCCGGCATCGACGTGAGCGTCGACATCGACATCGAGGCCAACCTCATCGAGGCGGGCGCCGGGGCCTCCAAGACGGTCGAGTTCGAGATTGCCGGCGAGGAGTACTCCGTCGAACTGGACCTGGAGGCGCTGGGCAGGATTGGCGCCGAGGGCAGCATCGAGCTGGACCTGCACGTGGGCACCGACGGCAACGTGTCCATCAACGCCGCGGCCTCCGGCTTCGCGGGTGCGCAGGCGAGCCTCACGGGCTCCATCGAGCTGAAGCACGAGGACAACACGCTCGCGTCCGGCAGCATCACCGCCAGCGCCAGCGCGGGTGTCAGCGGCGACGCGCACGCGAACATCGGCATCGACAACGGCAACCTGGAGTTCGACGTCGGCGTGGAGGCCACCGCGGGCCTGGGCCTGGGCGTGGAAATCGAGGGCTCCGTCAACCCCGGCAACGTGCTGAGGGCCGTGGGTGAGACGGCCGCCGCCGCCGGTGGCGAAGTGCTGGAGAACGTGGTCGACGGCGCCATCAACGCGGGCGGCGCGGTGGCCGACGCCGCGGGCGAGGTCTTCTCCAACGCGGCGGACGCCGTGACGGACTTCGCGGGCGACGTGGGCAACGGCATCAAGAACGCCTGGGAGTCGGTGTTCTAGAGGTACCCACCTGACGTCCCCACCGCTAGAATCGGTGCCCATGGCCGTCTCCAAGCTGGCATCCTCCGCCGCGCGTCTCATGAAGCAGGGCTTGCTGAAGGAGGCGGCCCGGGACTTCGAGCGCGCCCTTGAACAGGACCCGAAGGATGCCAGCGCGCTGCTGGGGCTGGCCCGGCTGCGGCTGGCCCAGCACGACGAAACGGCGGCGCGCGAGGTGCTCCAGCGGCTGGTGGCGCTGCACCCCACCCACCCCGAGGCGCTGAGTCACCTGGCCCGGATGGACGCGGAGAAGGGTGATGCGCGCCAGTTGGACCTGCTGGCCGCGCTCGCCGCGCAGCCCAAGGCGGGCTTCTTCGAGGTCATCAATCACGGCCGCGCCCTGCTGGGGCATGACCGGTACGCCGCCGCCATCCCGGAGCTGGAGCGCGCGCTGGCGCTGCAGCCCGGCAACGCCCAGACGCTGACGTACCTGGGCATGGCCCTCCAGGGTGACAAGCAGCTGGACCGGGCGCTGCGGCGCTATCAAGAAGCCGCGGAGGCCAACAAGACGGAGCACCTGCCGCTCCAGCTCGCCGCGCGCGTGCAGCTCCTGCAAGGGCACGTGGGCGCGGCCATCGTCACGCTCCGGCAGGCCATCCTGCGCAGCCCCCGGGAGACGACCCTCTTCCGGGAGTTCGCCTCACTGTGCTTGATGGCCGGCGCGCCCGAAGCGGCGATGCGCGCGGCCATCGAGCTGCGCCTCCAGCTTCCCGACAGCGCGGACGCCATCTACCTGCACGGCATCTCCGCCTTCGTGGCCGGTAAGGACGAGGAGGCGGACCGCATCCTCCGCGAGGCGCTGGCCAAGGCCCCGGAGTCCGTGCCCGTGCGCGTGGCGCTGGCCAAGGTGCGCCGCAAGCTGGGTGACGACGCGGAGGCGCAGAAGCTGCTGGAGGCCGCCGTGGCCTCGGACCCATCCGAGGCCGGCGCCGCCAACGACCTGGCGGTGCTGCACCTGTCGCGCCCCAGTGGCGCCGCCGCCGCGCGCGCCGTGCTCACCGAGGCCTTGAAGCACCACCCGGAGGACGCGGGCGTCCACCTCAACCTGGCGCTGGCCCTGGCGGACAGCGACAAGGCCCAGGCGCTCACGCACGCGCAGCGCGCCCAGGCGAGCACCCACCGCGACATCCGCGAGCAGGCCGAGCGGCTCGTCACCGCCCTGGGCCCGCGCTGACGCGGCCTTCGCCGCGCCGCTACCCCTGCTGGAGCAGGCCCAGCACGCCCAGCACCTCGGGGTACACCTTGTTGGCGAAGTAACGGCCGCCCGCGACGGTGAAGTGCACGCCGTCCGCCATGCGCAGGCGCATGGGCCTGCGGAAGCCATCCACCCGGGCCTGACGCAGCGCGCGTCCCTTCGCGTCGGTGAAGAAGGGGCGCGTGTCCAGGTGCACCGCGTCCTGCCGGGAGGAGATGACCTCACGCTGGAGGGCGCGGATGATGCGCAGCTTCTGCTCGAAGCGCTTGAGCCCCGTGGTCGGCAGCTCCAGCCAGACAATCTTCCGGCCGGGTGAGGCGAGCACGGCCAGGAAGTCGTTGATGCGCTGGCGGTAGGCGGCCTCCCACTCCGCCTGGCCCCAGCGGATGGCCTTGCCGCCCTGGGTGTCCTGGAGCGACTGCCCGTCGTTGCCCCCGAGGATGACGACGACGACGTCCGGCTGGTGCCGCTCCACCTCCTCACGGCCCACGTCCATCCAGTCGAAGAAGTCCGGGCGCGCCAGGCCCGTGGAGGACTTGGCGCGGCGGGCCGACTGGATGCGCGGGTGCGCATCCAACTGGGCCTGGAGGTACTCCCCGAAGCCGGTGGCGATGAGGCTGTCCCCCAGCAGCAGCACCTTGTGCTTGCGCGCCACTTCGGGCGACGGAGCCGGCGCCGCGGCGGGCGGCGATATGGCCGTGGGCACCACGGTGAAGGGCGGCGGCGCCACGGTGAAGGGCGGCGGCGCCACGGTGAAGAGCGGCGGCGCCTGCACGGAAGCGGCGGGCGCGGGCGTCGCGGAGACAACGAAGAGGATGACGAGCAATCGCGTGAGGCGGTTCTGCATTGGCGCCCGAAACGTAGCGAGCCCCGCGCCATCCGTACATCCCCCCTTTCGGCTCGACTCGGCCCCGCACCGCCCCTGCCGGGCTGCGTCAGGCGGCGCGGGTGTCCACTTCGGGGTGCGCCGCCGCGCCCAGGGCCGCCAACCAGGGCCGCAGCAGCCCGGCGCACGCCTCCGGGTGCGTGAAGTAGGGCACATGCCCCGCGCCCCGCAGCAGGTGCCGGGGCGTTCCCGGCGGCAGCGACGCGGCCAGCCGCTCCACCGTCGACGGCGGCACCAGCACGTCCCGCGTGCCCTGGATGCAGACGCAGGACACGGGCAGCCTGCGCAGCTCCGGCGGGGGCGCCTCGCCGCGGATGGCCAGGGCGCGATGCCACGTGGAGCTGCGCTCCAGCGCCGTGGTGGGGACGACCTCGGGCACCCGGGCGAAAGCCACCGGCGTCCAGGCCGCGAGCCCCGCAGCCACCACGCCCGGCCGGGCCCACCGGGCGATGGGGCCCATCATCCCAATGGCGAGCCCGCGCACGCCCAGGTGCTCGGTGCGGGTGAAGGCGCCCAGGAAGGCCACGCCTCGCGCCGCGCCGGCCGCCGCCAGGTGCGCGGCCACCATGCCCCCGAAGGAGCTGGCCACCACCGCGTCCACGTCCCCCACGGCCCGCAGCACCTGCCGCGCCAACGCGCCCGCGCCGCAGGCCGCCGCCTCGCCTTCGGGGTACTCCACCAGGATGGGACGGGCCCAGGGCAACAGCTGGTGGGCCAGCGCCTGGAAGCCGGAGCCACGCGCGCCCAGCCCTGGCAGCAGCAGCACCCGAGG
>NZ_JABXEP010000294.1:0-3799 GCF_013372605.1 Myxococcus sp. AM009 | reverse complement strand
CCCCTGCCCCAGCGTCGCCCACGCCCCGCCTCGGCCCCAGGCACGCGCCAGCAGCGCCCCCGCGCCGGTCAGCACCATGCCGGCCACGGCGTAGACGGCCGCCACTCGCAACAGCAGGCCTGGGATGACGGGCCGCACGGCCGCCATCAACGCGGCGTAGGGGCCCTCCACCGGGATGTCCATGCCCACGACACCCGAGCGCAGCAGCAGCCACGACTCGGCGGCGAACAGCAACACGCCCAGCACGGCCCCCACCAGAAGGCGCGGCCACCAGGACTGGAGAATGCCGGAAGGGGGGGATTCGGGCATGACCTCCTCTTCTATACCCGATTGAAACAGGCGTGTGCCGACCGGACGACCGCCCCCCGCCAAGGTGCGCTCCGCGCGAGGCCATTGCAGAATGGCGGGCCTTGACTCCGCCTCGAATGGCAGCCAGCGAGGGCCCTGCGTCACCGCACGGCGCCCATCCCGATGAGGGCCAGGACCTGGTGAGCCGGGCGCTGGATGCCGAACGTCATCACAACGCACGGCAGATGGCGCGGCTGCGACTGCTGGCCGTCACCCTGCTGCTGGGCGTCGCGCTGTATCAAGGCGTCGCACGGGGCATGGCGGACTGGGAGGTCTACCTCGTCCCCCTGGGCATCTACTGGCTGTGCACCGTGGCTGGACGGGTGGCGGTGTCACGCTGGCCGCGAAGCGCCTCGTGGGCCGGACTGACGCTGGCCTTCGTGGACGCGCCCGCCATCTACTGGATGCAGCACCTGGCCATTCCCGTGTCCCCCTCCCCAGGCGGCGTGGCCGGCTTCACGCTGGGCATCTACACCGTGCTGGTGCTGCTGGCGGCCCTGTCGCTGCGCCGCTCCGTCACCGCGGTGGTCATGGCCGTCGCCAGCGTCGGCGTGGTCCGGCTGCAGGCCGAGGCGGACATCGGCGTGGGCGCCCAGGTGGCCGCGGTCGTCCTCCTGGGCATCATGGCGGCCGGCGCCCACCACCTGCTGGGCCGCATCCGCTCCCTCACCGCCGCCGTCTCCCAGGAGGCGCTGAAGCGCGCCCGCCTGGGCCGGTACTTCTCGCCCTCAGTAGCAGAGCGACTGCAACGACAAACCTCGCTGGCCCCGGAGCTCCGGGAAGTCACGGTGCTGTTCGCCGACCTCCGGGACTTCACCGCGCTGAGCGAGCGCATGCCACCGGGCCAGGTAGTGGAGCTCCTCAACGAGTACTACGGCCGCATGGTGGAGGTGGTGTTCCGCCACGGGGGGACGCTCGACAAGTTCATCGGGGACGCGCTCATGGTGTACTTCGGCGCGCCGCTGGACGACGCGGAGCACCCCCTCCACGCGGTGCGCTGCGCGCTGGACATGGTGGTGGAGCTGGAAGGCGTCAACGCCGCCCGGGCCGCCCGGGGCGCCCCCGTGCTGCGCATGGGGGTGGGCGTCCACACCGGCCCCGTCATTCTGGGGAACATCGGCTCCACCACCCGCCGCCTGGAGTACACCGCCATCGGGGACACGGTGAACGTGGCGTCCCGCATCGAACAGCTCACCAAGGTGGCCGGCGTCACCGTCCTCGCCTCCCAGGCCACCCGGGAGCGCTGCGCGGAGGCCTTCGCCTGGGCGCCGGTGAGCCCCACCCTGGTGCCCGGCAAGCGACTGCCCGTGGCCACCTTCGCACCGAGTGTAGGACAACCCAGGGCCGGGCTCGCGACCGGCTGATCCACCCCCTGTCCGGGCCCATGCCCACCCACCACCCCGGTTTCGCGCAACGCCCGCTTCTGGGCCTCCTAAGTGGGCTACATGGTTGAGGGTTTACGTTGACGCACCCGCCGAGGGCTCCTTATAAAGCCGCGGATTCTTCTCCCTTAGTCATTGGGGCCCCCTTGAGCACTTTCGCGTTGGACAGGGTCTCCGCCCAGCTCCCAGAGGCGGTGGCGGATCGCTACGTGGACCGGACCGGAGGCGCCTGGGCCGTCATCCATGCAGACTCGCTCCCGAAGGTCGCCGCGTTCCTGAAGAACGACCCGGAGCTGGAGTTCAAGCTGTTCGGCTCCATCGACGCCGTGGATCGGCTGCACCTGGCGGAGAACGACCCTCGCTTCGAGGTCGTCTACTTCCTCTACTCCCTCAAGCGGCACGAGCACGTGCGGCTCAAGGTGCGGGTGAGCGAAGCCAACCCGGTGGTCCCCACCCTGGTGCCGCTCTTCCGCGGCGCCAACTGGTGGGAGCGGCTGACCTTCGACTTCTACGGCATCCGCTTCGACGGGCACCCGGACCTGCGCCGCATCCTCCTCTACGACGAGTTCGAGGGGCACCCCCTGCGCAAGGACTACGCGCTGCGCGACCGGCAGCCGCTCATCCCCGAGCGCCCCATCAAGGACATCTTCCGCGGCCCCGGCACCAGCGGGCTCTCCTGAGCGAGGACATCCATGGCTGACACCCTCAAGCCCGAAGCGCCGAACCCCGACACCGACGCGTACGCCCACGAGTCGGAGCTGGAAGCCCATCTGCAGACCAAGCGGATGGTCATCAACATGGGCCCCTCCCACCCGGCCACGCACGGCACCGTGCGGCTGAAGGTGGAGCTCGAGGGTGAGACGATCGTCAAGATCGACCCTGAGATCGGCTTCCTGCACCGCGGCTTCCAGAAGAGCTGCGAGAACGTCACGTGGACGCAGTGCCTGCCCTACACGGACCGGCTCAACTACCTGTCCGCGATGATGAACAACTTCGGGTTCCTCAACGCCGTGGAGAAGCTCATCGGCCTGGAGATTCCCGAGCGCGCCCAGTACATCCGCGTCATCGGCTCCGAGCTGCACCGGCTGACGGACCACCTGACGTGCGTGGGCGCCACCGGCCTGGAGATGGGCGGCTTCGCGCCGTTCCTCCTCGCCATGGAGTTCCGCGAGCTGCTCCATGACCGCACCGCCGAGCTGACGGGCGCGCGCCTCACCACCAGCTTCGGCCGCGTGGGCGGCAGCAACCGCGACCTCCCCGAGGGCTGGATTGCCCGCGTCCACAAGACGCTGGACCAGGGCCAGGCGCTGCTCGACGAGATGGAAGGCCTGCTGACGAACAACCGCATCTTCGTGGACCGCACGAAGGGCACGGGGGTCATCAGCGCCGAGGACGCCATCGAGTACGGCTACACCGGCCCCGCCCTGCGCGCGTGCGGCGTGGACTACGACATCCGCAAGACGAAGCCGTACTGGGTCTACGACCGGCTCGACTTCGACATCCCGCTGGGCGAGCACGGCGACAACTACGACCGCTACCTCGTCCGGCTCGAGGAGATGCGCCAGTCCATCCGCATCCTGCGCCAGGCAATGGACACCATCCCCGCGGGCCCCATCATCGTAGATGACTGGCGCATCGCGCTGCCGCCCAAGCCCGAGGTCTACGGCACCATCGAAGGCGTGATGTCGCACTTCAAACTGGTGATGGAGGGCATCCAGGTGCCCCCCGGTGAAGTCTACGACGCCACCGAGGCCTCCAACGGCGAGCTGGGCTGGTACCTGGTGAGCGACGGCCGCGGCCGTCCGTACAAGGTCCACGTGCGCGCGCCGGGCTTCCCCGTGCTCGCGGCCGTCCCCCACATCATCGAAGGCAAGATGCTGGCGGACCTCATCCCCACGTTTGACACCATCAACATGATCGGCGGCGAGGTCGAGCAGTGAGCGACAACGACACGAAGAAGCCCACCGGTGATGCGCAGCCGCCTCCGAAGGGGGCGCCCACGGACACGCCCGCGGCCAAGATTGGCCCGGAGCCGTCCAACCCGCCCGCCGGCGCGAAGCTGGACACCC
>NZ_JABXEP010000293.1:0-4082 GCF_013372605.1 Myxococcus sp. AM009 | reverse complement strand
TGCGGACACCTCCCACGTGCGGCGCGACACCGGGTCGCCCAGCTCGCGGGTGGCGCTGGCGTGGGTGCGGCGCAGCTCCTCCACCAACGGCAGCGCGTGGGACCAGGGTGGGGCGCTGGCGGCGGTGGAGGCCTTGTCCTGGGTGAACTTGGAGGCCTCGAAGTCCGGGGGGGAGCCGGGCAGCTCGCCCTTCATGCCCTTGATGAGGATGTTGGCGGCCTCCTCGGCGGAGAGGGGGTTGAAGCCGTTGCGGCGCAGCTCCTCGTCGGAGATGACGGCGACCTCGGCCTCCTTGTCCTTGTCCTGGGCGTACTTGAGGACCAGCTCCACGTAGTCCTCGAGCTTCATGCTCACGGCCTCGGCGATCTTCTTCGTCTCCGGGTCCTTGAGCAGCTCCGCGCGAACGACCTCGATGGGCCGCTTCAGGCCGCGCTTCGGCTTTCCGGTGTTGTCCTGGGACATGCTCTTGCTCCGAGAAGGAAATGGGACAGTGCGCCGGACTCTAGCCCAGTTTCCCCGCTTCACACATTCCCGCCCACCTTGGAATGCGGGGGCCGGAGCGGGGGAGACGGCTTCACGCCCGTGTGCCCGTGACTACCTTTGGCGGCAGCGAAGGACAGCCAGAGAGACGAGGCACGCCATGGCGATTTCCAAGCGGGGGCTGGTGGACAGGGTGAAGGAGGTGGCCGTCGAGGCCGGCACGCGCGGAGCGCGGGTCCTCCTGGGCACCGCGGTGGTGACGGCTCGGGGGGTAGCCAACCTCCAGTCCAGGATTCGGGGCACGCCGACCCGAGGCCGCGTGAAGTCGGCGGGGACGCGGGGCACGGCCAAGGCGGCCCGCGGCGTCATCGAGAGTGGCAAGCCCACGAAGACGCCGGCGCGCCGCAAGTCACCGTCCGCCAAGACGGCCTCCGCGGCGGGAGCGAGCAACCCGGTGGGCCGCAAGTCCGTGCCCGCCCAGGCCGCCGCCGCCAGGCGCGGCGCCGCGAAGAAGGCGCGCCCCGCCACCAAGACGAAGCGCGGACAGAAGCACCGGCACTGAGGCGAGGCCTCAGCGGGCGGCGTTCCTGGACACGGCCTTCGCGCGCGCGCCGCCGCTCACCTTCTTCTGCTTGGGAGCGATGCGCGTCACCGTGCCCGGACGCCGGGCAATGGCCGCCTCGCGGGCCGCTTCCTCGGCGGCGCGGGCCACGGCGGCCTTCAGCGCGAGCTGTTCGGCCTGCTGTGCCCAGCGGTGCTTCAACACGTCCCGCAGCCCGTCCTTCTGCAGGTCCACCTGGGCCTTGTGCAGGCGGTAGTGCAGGTCCTCGCGCAGCGTGCCGCGCGCCAGGGCCGCGTCCGCCGAGCCGGAGACGCCCAGCACCAGCTTCGGCCGCTCCTCCTGCGTCCGCAGGCACTGCAGCAGGACGAACTGCGCGTCCCGCCCCAGCTTCGCCACGTCCGGGATGAACACCACCCCGTTGGGCTGCCGGAGCGCCTGCGGCAGCTCCGCCGCCTGCCGCACCTCCGCCAGCTCCACGTTGAAGTTGCGCGCGGCTTCCTGCGCCCAGCTGCGCCGCTCCTCTTCCGTGCCCCCATGCAGGAGCAGCGAGGAACGGTTACAGACGAGCTCCACTTCACGATAACCCTGCGGTGTCACCGGCGGCCCCCCTGCGTCTGGAAATGCGTGATTTCTAGATGCTAATCCAGACGTGCCCTTTCGGGCACGTCGGAGCCGGCACCACCTGATAATCCTTTCATGTAATGACAGGTGTTCCCGCTGTCTGGAACACCTGCCTCAGGCGGAGGGCACCACCATGACGGGCCGGCGGCAGCGGGCCACCAGCTCATGGGCCACCTCGCCCTCCAGGGCGTCCCGCAGCCGCGAGGGCTCCAGGGACGTCCCCACGCACACCAGGTCCACCCCCTCGCGCTCCGTGGCCTGGCAGATGGCCAGCGTCACGTCCTCGCCCGTCACCCCCTCCACGCTCCAGCGCACGGCCTGGGCGGTCTCGTCGCGCGGCACCAGCGCCCACAGCCGCTGGAGCACCCCTTCCCGGTCCCTCACGGGCTCGGGCAGCACGCCGTAGTGGTCCGCGAAGCCGCGGTCCTCCAGCTTGCGGCGGTGGACGTGCAGCAGGTGGACCCGCCCCCCCGGCCCCACCAGCGTGCGCGCCTGGAAGATGGCCTTGGCGCTGGCCTCGGAGAAGTCCACGGGCACCAGCACGCTGCGCGGCGCGCGGTCCGCGCGCCGGGCCTGCACCATGGGCGGCACACACACCACGGAGTGCGCCGCGTGCCGCAGCACGCCCGCGGACACCGAGCCGTGCCACAGCCGCTTCACCCCGCTGCGCTGGTGCGTGCCCACCACCATCAGGTCCACGCCGCGCGTGTGCGCCACGTGCATCAGGTGGTCCGCCGGACGGCCGAAGCCGGGCTCCAGCACCACCTCCACGCTGCCCTCGCCCACGAGCTCGCCCACCTGCTCGCGCACCTCGCGTTGCAGCACGCGCTCCACGATGGGGTCCAGCGCCTCCATGTCCTGCAGCCCTGGCTCCAGCAGCTCCACGTGCACGGGGCTGTGGATGCCCAGCCGCTCCCGCTCGTCCATGGGCGAACACACGTAGGTGGCCAGCACGTCACACGGCCCCACCCGGCGCAGTTCGCGCAGGAAGGCCACCGCGGCGCCCGTGGTGGAAGAGCCGGGGTCCACGCCCACCAGCACCAGCAGCCGCCTGCGGCCCCTGGCCCAGTCGGTCAACGCGGTGTCGCTGCGCACGGCCAGCACCGGCGCGCAGCCGTAGCGGGACAGGCGTTCGGGCACCGTGGCCCGCCGCCACGCCGAGGTGCGCCAGCCGGACGCGGCCACCACAATCCACCGCGCCTGCCGGCACTCCTCGTCGCTCAGCACCTCGTCGGCGGGGGTGCCCGTCTGCAGCCGGTAGCGCACCACCCGCGCGAGCGCCTCGAGCCGCGCAGCCTCCGCCTCCAACCGCTGCTGGGTGAGCGTCAACGCGCTGGAGCCGTCGTCGAGGAAGGCGTCGCCCTCCGCGACGCCCAGGAGCAGCAGCGGCTCTTGCAGCCGTCCCGCCACGGCCGCCGCCACGTGGGCCGCCGCGAGGGACTCAGGGGACAGGTTGGTGACACACACGATGGCCATGGCTGCCCTCCAGGTTCGGGAAGACCCTTCCCCGTGAAGGAAACGATGGCCATGGCGACGCCAGGGAGCGGGCACCCGCGCCACGCTGGCTCGCTCCAGGGCCCGGCGCACACCGCGGACGTGGGCTCGCGGGGCATGGACACGCCCCAGCGCCTGCCCGCCCGGCGCGTGCGCTAGCGCGCCACCTTGGGCGCGGCGTGCCCGTCGTGGTTGGTGTGGTCCTGCTCCTCGCCCGAGCCGCCCCGGTCATCGCTCTTGCCGAAGGTGGCCAGGAAGACCTCCTCGCCGTTGCTCGTGTAGCGGTACACCCGGCCCCACGGGTCCAGCGGCACGGAGGGCAGGTACGCGGGCACCAGCAGCGCCTCCACGTCCGCGTCTTCCGGCAGGCTCCCCTTGTCCGCGAGGTAGCGGCCCAGGGCCTCCTCCAGCACGGCGAAGTCCTGGTGGATGCGGTCGGCGTGCACGGCCTTGGAGCCGCTCAGCGCGCCCACCAGGACGGCGACCACCAACCCGAGTCCGAAGACGAGCCCCACGAACAGCACGGGGGAGCGGCGGGACGGAGGGGGCTCGTCAGACGAGGCGTTCATGACACCTTCCTATAGCCCCTTTCCGCTCGCGAGGCGCGCGTGGACTTCACCCCTTACAGGGCACGGAACAGTGGAACGGGCTGCTGCTTGCCCTTCAGCCGCACGGGAGGCAGGTCCTCGAAGGCCGTCTCGTTGGCGTCCACCAGCTCACGGGTGCGCTCCCCCACCAGGATTTCCCCCGGGCCCGCCAGCGAGCACAGCCGCGCGGCCACGTTCACCGCGTCACCGATGCAGGTGTACTCGGCGCGCACCGTGCTGCCGATGTTGCCCGCCACCACCACGCCCGAGTTGATGCCGACGCCCAGCTCCAGCACCAGCGGCTGGCCCTCGCGCCCGCCCGCCGCCCACTCCGCCTC
>NZ_JABXEP010000292.1:0-4103 GCF_013372605.1 Myxococcus sp. AM009 | reverse complement strand
GAGGAAGGGGCGGGGCGAGTGGGAGACGGCGCTGGAGGCGCTGGGTGCGCTGTACGTGAAGGGGGTGGAGGTGGCGTGGGGGGAGTACGAGAAGCCGTATGCGCGGCGGACGGTGCCCCTGCCCACGTATCCCTTCCAGCGGCAGCGCTACTGGTGGACCCGCGACACCCAGCGCAGCGGGGCGCTGCTCGCGCCGCGTGAGTCGAAGGACAGCAAGCCGCACCTTGGGACGCGGCTGTACTCGCCCGCGTTCGACGACATCATCTACAGCACGACGCTCGGGGCGTTCCGTCCGGCGTACCTCGATGACCACCGCCTCTACGGCACGGTCGTCACGCCCGCGGCCTCGCACCTGTCGATGGTCCTCTCGGCGGTGGCGGAGACGTTCGGTCCGCTCGCCTGCACGCTGGAGAACCTCACGTTCCACCAGGCGTTGGTGCTCGCGGATGACGAGCTGCGCCCGCTCCAGCTCATCTTCTCGCCGCACGCGGAGGGCTACTCCCTCAAGCTGATGACGCAGGGCGAGTCCGGCGACTGGGTGCTGCACGGCACGGGTGAGCTGCGGGTGGACCCGTCGCAGGTGTCCTCGCCTCGGCCGCTGCCCGTGCGCGAGGACGTGCTGTCTCGCTGCACCGAGGCGCGCTCGGGAGACGACTTCTACACGTTCTTCCGCGCCATGGGCTACACGCTGGGCCCCAGCTTCCGCTGGATTGGCCCCTTCCAGCGCAGCCAGGACGAGGCCTTCGGTCAGATGCGGCAGCCCGAGCTGCCCGACTCGCCGGACAACTACGCGCTCTACCCCGGTCTCATCGACTCGTGCTTCCAGATGCTCGCCAACTGGATGGTGAGCGACGCGACGAGCCTGGCGGACGCGCTGGCGATTCCCTTCAGCGTCTCGCAGCTCAACTTCTTCCGGCGCCCGCAGGGGCCGCTGTGGTGCTACGCGAAGTCCACGGCGGGCGAGCGCGCCGTCACGGAGGAGATTCTCAGCGGCGACGTTCAGCTCTTCGACGAGCACGGCCCGGTGGCGGAGATTCTCGGCTTCCACGCTCGCCGCGCCAGCCGGGAGGTCCTCCAGGCCAGCACGCACAAGCAGTCCGAGGAGCGCGTCTACGAGGTGGCCTGGACGCCGGAGCCCCTGCTGCCCGCGCCGCTGCCCGCCGCGCAGCCGCATCCGTGGCTGCTGTTGGTGGACGGTCAGGGCGTCGGAGCGCGGCTCGCCGCGCGACTGGAGGAGCGCGGTGAGTCCGTCATCCGCGTGCGCCCGGGCACCGCGTTCCGGGCCACGGCCGACAGGGGCTTCGAAGTCGATGCGCGCAGCCCATCCGACTTCAGCCGGCTGCTGCGCGAGGCCCTGAACGGAGCCCCGTGCGCGGGGGCCGTCTACCTGTGGGGGCTCGACGCGTCCGTGGAGGAGACGCAGTCCGCGCAGGCCCTTCAGCAGGCGACGCTTCAGGCCACGACGGGAGCGCTGCACCTGACGCAGGCGCTCGTCGCCAGTGGCGGCCCGGCTCCCCTGTGGCTCGTCACGCGAGGCGCACAGCCGGCGGATGGCGTGGCGGTGTCCTCGCCCGTGCAGTCCTCGCTGTGGGGCCTGGGGCGCGTCATCGACCTGGAGCACGGAGAGCTGCGCTGCGGCCGTGTCGACCTGGACCCCAGGGACACGGAGGGCGGCGTGGAGTCGCTGCTCACCGAGCTGCTGCGCTCCGCGGAGGCGCCGGGCCTGGAGGTGGCCTTGCGCGGGGAGAAGCGCCTCCGGTCCCAGCTCCAGCGAGCGAAGGGCCTGGTGGCGGCGGCCCTCGCCTTCCGCGCGGACGGCGCGTACCTGATTACCGGCGGACTGGGGGCGCTCGGCCTGGCGGTGGCGCGGTGGCTGGTGGAGCATGGCGCTCGTCACCTGGTCCTCGTGGGGCGACGCGAGCCCACGGCGGAGGCCCGCTCGGTGCTCCACGCGTTGGAGCAAGCGGGGGCCACGGTCACCGTGGTCTCGGCGGACGTGGCGCGTGAGGCGGACGTCGCGGCGCTCCTGGCGCGCATCGACGCGGGGCCGGTGCCGCTGCGAGGACTCTTCCACGCAGCGGGCCTCGTGGAGGACGGGGCGCTGGTGCAGCAGGACCTCCAGCGCTTCGAGCGGGTGATGACGCCCAAGGTGGCCGGTGCGTGGAACCTCCACCGCCTCACCGAGGGCCGGCCGCTGGAGCACTTCGTGCTCTTCTCGTCGGCGGCGGCGCTGCTGGGCTCTCCGGGCCAGGGAGGGTATGCGGCGGCCAACGCCTTCCTGGACGCCCTGGCGCACCTGCGGCGTGCCCGGGACCTGCCGGCGCTTTCGCTCGACTGGGGCCCGTGGGCCGAGGTGGGCATGGCCACGGACGCGCAAGTGGCCAGGGCGCTGGAGCGCCGAGGCATCCGCGCGCTGCCCACGGCCCAGGGGCTGGAGCTGCTGGGCAAGGCGCTGGGGCAGCGTCAGCCGCAGCTGGGCCTCATGAGCATCCGGTGGCCGACGTACATCGAAGGCCTGGGCCGGCTGGGGCGCTCGGCCTTCTACGCGGCGGTGGCGCCCGCGCGGAAGGAGGCGCCGCACGCGAGCGCTCCGACTCCGAAGAAGCAGTGGTTGGCGGAGCTCCAGGGCGCGCTGCCGCATGCGCGGCACGGGCTGCTCGTCCGCAGGCTCCAGGAGGCGGTGGGGCGCGTGCTCCGGCTGGAGGTGGCGGGGGTCGACTGGAGCCAGGGCTTCACGGACCTGGGCATGGACTCGCTGATGGCCATCGAGCTGCGCAATGCCCTGCAGGACGGGCTGGGGCAGTCGCTGCCTTCGACGATTGCGATGAACCACCCCAACGTGGACTTCCTCGCCGACCACCTCATCGAGGCTGTCTTGAAGTTCAACGACGAGAGCAAGCCCGCCGTGGCGCGTGAGGTGCCGGGCGATGGCGAGCTCGAGGTGAGCCTCGACGCGCTCTCCGACGCGGAGCTGGCCCGTCTGGCGCTCGCGGACCTGGCAACGGATTCCTGAGGAATATCGAGATGACGACCGAGGACATCAACTACCGGCAGATTGTTCAGCAGCAGCTCGTGAAGATTCGGAAGCTGGAGGCTCGGCTGGAGAAGGCCGAGTCGACGCCCCGCGCGGAGCCCATCGCCATCGTCGGGATGGCGTGCCGCTTCCCCGGTGGGGTCACCACGCCGGAGGCGTACTGGGAGCTGCTGCGCGACGGCGTGGACGCCACGACGGAGGTGCCGGCGAACCGCTGGGACGTGGACGCGCTCTATGACTCGAAGCCGCAGGTGCCGGGGAAGATCAACACCCGTCGCGGCGGCTTCCTGAAGGACGTGGACCAGTTCGACGCCCAGTTCTTCGGCATCTCTCCGCGCGAGGCCGCGGCGATGGACCCGCAGCAGCGGTTGCTGCTGGAGGTGGGCTGGGAGGCGCTGGAGCGCGCGGGGCATCCGGTGGAGCGCCGGAGCCGTCAGCGCGTGGGCGTCTTCGTCGGCGTGATGAACACCGACTACAGCCAGCGCCTGCTGGCGAACGCGGACCTGTCCCAACTGGACCCGTACTTCGGAACGGCCAAGGGCGCCTGCTTCAGCGCGGGGCGCCTGTCGTACGCCCTGGGCTTCCAGGGGCCGAGCATGGCGGTGGACACGGCGTGCTCGTCGTCGCTCGTCGCGCTGCACCTGGCCATCCAGAGCTTGCGCCTGGGCGAGTGCCCCGTGGCGCTCGCGGGCGGCGTGAACCTCATCCTCTCCCCGGAGCTCAGCGTCTACCTGTCGAGCAGCGGCGCGCTGTCTCCCGAGGGGCGGTGCAAGACGTTCGACGCCTCCGCGGACGGTTATGCCCGCGGCGAGGGCTGCGGAGTGCTGGTGCTGAAGAGGTTGTCGGACGCGGTGGCGGACGGGAACGAAGTGCTGGCGGTGATTCGAGGGACGGCGGTGAATCACGACGGGCCGAGCAGCGGCTTGACGGTGCCGAACGGGATGGCGCAGCAGGCGGTGATTCGGCAGGCGCTGGAGAACGGAGGGGTGAGAGCGGGGGAGGTGAGCTACGTGGAGGCGCACGGGACGGGGACGTCGCTGGGGGACCCGATAGAGGTGGACGCGATGTG
>NZ_JABXEP010000291.1:0-4144 GCF_013372605.1 Myxococcus sp. AM009 | reverse complement strand
GGGCGGAGTCCCGCGAGGGTGGGCCGCTTTGCTGTGGGCAACGTATGTGTTGCTGGCGGGTGTCGCCCGCGCGGACGGGTGGCGCGTGGAATACGACGCGCCAGTGCCGCTCTTCCTGGACCGCAGCTACATCCTCGACTCGCCCAATCGCATCCGTCGTCAAGGGGCGCCCGACTCGCCCGAGACGCTCATCTTCGAAGCGAAGGTGGCGCCCAACCTCTTCTTGCCGCAGCTCCATCAAGGTGACTTCACCCAGCCCGGCGGCGAGTACTTCCTTTCGCTCATCATCACCCCGGGCGTGCAGCTCCGCATCATGGACACGGCGAGCGACCCGGTCATCCCGCCGTCCTTCATCGCGAAGGTGACGCTCCAGGTGGCGCACCTGCGGCCGTTGGCGAAGCCTCGGGCGGAGGGCGCGGCGGTGCGGGGCCTGGCGCTCGCGCTCAACGTCATCGCGGCGCATTATTCGAATGGGGAGTCCGGGTGCTTCTACAGCAACCAGACGCGCGGCGAATCCGGGTGCACGCCGTCGGAAGGACAACTGCCTCTGAACGAGGTGTCCGGCAGCTTCACCACGAACCTCGTCCGGACGGAGCTTCACGCGCGTCTGGCGTTTGACGTGGAGCCGGACCTGCGCAACGCATGGCTGGTAGGCGGATTCGCTGCCTTGGAGCTGAACACGTCCATTGGCCCTGGCCGCATCACCCGCTCTCAGCGCGTCGTGTATGGCGATGGGCATTGGGCGGCGGGTGTCATGGGCCAGCGCACGTGGAGCAACCACCGCTTCCCGTTGGAAGTGTCCGTGTCGCAGCCTTTCGGAGAGACGCCCGCGCAGCGGGCCACGTGGAAGGCTGAATTCGGCGCCTATCCCTGGTGGGGCGCGGGCTTCGGCGTCTTCGCGCGGTACGTGAAGGGGCAGGACTATTACAACATCTTGTTCCTGGAGCCCGTGGCGCTGTGGCAGTTCGGGCTCGCCTTTGAACTCAACCCCGGCGCGCGACTGCGGGCGGCCGAGGAAGGTCGGCCGCCCGGATTCCCATGAGTCGCGAGGGTGCCCCCATCAGGGCAGGCGCGCGTCGAGCCACGTCAGGTGCGCGTCGACAGTCTCCGCCACCGCCTGCGCCTGGTCCGACGCGCTGGGGTCCGAGTAGGGATTGCCAATCTCCTTGTGCTTCCACTTCACCCAGGTCTGCTTGTACCAACCCCAGTCGAGGTTCGTGCCCTTCGAAGGCGGGGTGCTGCCCGCGTAGCCGGAGAAGGCGCGGATGCCCGTGGCGGGAGCGACTTCCTGCCCCCCCACGACGTGGAAGATGTGGAGCCTGTTCCGGCGAGGGAACTGAGCCGTCAGATTCGTGGCCCACGCGCCATAGAAGGTGCCCCAGGGGCGCACGGGGTTGTTGATCTTGCTGTCGAAGGTCCCCAGCTCCCCCTGGCTGTTGCGGCACACGCCGTCAAACGACGACACGTAGATGTTGATGCCGTCCAGCGCAGTGTTCGCGCGGAGCGCTTGCGCCATGCGCATCATCAAGCAGCCACCGCGCGAGCTGCCCGCCAGGTAGATGGCGCGCGTCTCCGGCCGGACCTGCGCCTGGAGCCAGCCCGAGAAGCCATTCACGATGCGCTGCTTCGTGTCGCTGTCGAACAGGTGGTCGAAGTTGGCGTCGTTGACGACGGACAGGTACGTCTTCCCGCTGGGAAACCACCCCAGGGCGCGCAGCTTCATGGCCAGCGAACGGCTGTCCAGGCTCACGTTGGGACAGGAGACGCCGTCACAGGACGCATCCCAGTTGGAGGACTGCCCGGTGACACCGCTGGAGTGGCCGCTGCTCGAAATCTTCTGGCCCGCGGACATGATGACCAGGGCCTCGCGCACGCCTGGCGCGTCGACCTCCGCGATGCGGATGTTGTGGAGCGCGCCGTCGAAAGCGCCCGCCGCGCGGAAGTGCTCGAAGCCCGCCGCCGCTTGAAAGGCGCCCGAGCCGTTCCTGTAGACGACGCGGCGGGATACCACCGTCTGGCTGCTGCCGTTGGGATACGTCAGCGCCTGGGCCTGGGCGTCCAGGGCGCTGTCGGGCTCGGGCGCGGACAGGTCCGGCTCCATGGGGCCCCCGCAGCCCGCGAGGGCACCTGTGAGCAGCAGCGCCAGATTCAACCTGGAGAAGACATGACGAGCGACGCGTTTGGTGCGGACCATGGTGTGCTCCGAGGGCGGATGGAGGTGCATCGGCACGTCCTGGACGCGCCCCCTGGGCCCAGGCCGAGCATGACGGGCGACGTTACACGGCCTTGCGGGCGGTTTCGTTCGTATCTCGCTTGAACCAGAAGGCTTCGCCCTCGTTCAGATAGAAGCCTGGTTCGTTCCCGTAGGCGGTATCGAGCAGGATATTGACGGGCACGTCTGACATTGGTGCGAAGCGCAGGCCCACGCCATCCGCGGGTTTGATGTCGCGAGCGTCGAAGTCGCGTGGGCCGCGTGCCACCGTCGCCGCGGAGACGAAGGCCACGCCGCCCAGGAGGAAGCTCGTCTCCGGCTGGGCGGCGGGCAGCACGAAGGGGACGATGCTGAAGCGCCCCTCCGGCGCCTCCTCGGCAGTGGCCACGAGCAGGACTCCGAGGACGGCCGTGACGAGCGGTGTCATGGCGGCGCCTCAGACGTTCTCGGAGAGCCAGTCGAACCTGCGCGCTTCCGCCAGCGCCGTGGACGCCGCCTGGCAGTGCAGGGGCGCGGCCTCTTCGTGAGTGAACATATTCAGGTGCTTGGGGCCCCGTAGCCCGAGCAGGAGGCCCGGGAGCGCATTCTCCGGGCGACCATCGTGTGCATTGGCCGGGATGGGCTCGATGCGACGGGTATCCGGGAGATTGCGCGCGAGGCGCAGGTGAACAGCGCGGCCATCAGCTACTACTTCCGGAGCAAGGAGAAGCTGGTGGCGCTGGCGCTGGAGCAGACGCTGGACCAGTCCTTCGGGAACGTCCTGGAGGACTTTGATCGGTTCCGGCTGGAGGGCCAGGGCATTCGCGAGGCGTTCGAGACGCTGCTCGAGGATTTGATGAGCAACTCGCTGCGCTACCCGTACATCGCGCACGCGCACTTCCACGACGCGCTGGCCCATCAGCGCTACGACAGCACCGCCATCCAGCGCCTCAATGCGTTCCTGGCCGAACTGGCCGGGCGGCTGGCTCCGGGGGCGCCGCACCTTCCGGAGAATCGGCTGCGGATGGCGCTGACCCAGGTCTGGGCCTCCATGAGCCTGCTGTCGATGATGCCCCGGCTGTTCGACCAGTTCATCCTGCTCGACTTCGGCACGCTCGACACACGGAGAGCCTGGGTCCAGCAGGCGTCACGGCTCCTCTTCGCTCCCTGACCGCCCGTGCCCAGTGGCGGCGAATTGGCAGGGCCGCGTCGGCGCGCTTGCGATAGAGGCCGCGCCGCCTGGGCGCCTCCCAGGCGGCGCACTGTCCGAGGGGAGGACCGTAAGGCCCCTCTGTACCGCGACTGCCCCGGACGCCGCTGGCACAGGCCGCCCGACGCCAGCAGGGCCGCGACGGCGGCCAGCATCAGCAGGTGCTCATCCTGCGCCGGCCCTCTGGCCGCCACGTCCCCGCCGACCAGCACTACAGCTGCGGAGCGGGCGCCTGGTCTGGACGCCGTGTCCCAGTGAACGTCCTTCGTCCGCGAAAATACGGACGAAGGTGGTCAACGCAGCGGGTTGACAGGAGACGCGGTGGTGGTAGAAGCCGCGTCCTCGACGAAGAAGCCCGGCGGAAAGGGCGGAAGCGTCGAGGGGGCAGCGAAAAGCAGTGGTTGACAGGGAGGGCGGCGAAGCGGTAGAAACCGCGCCCCTCCGGAAGAAAGCAGCGGAAGCCACTGGGCGGCGCTGAAGACTCCGGAAGCCAGCAGGACGGCGAAAACAGCAGCTTGACAGTAGACGCCGGACTGAAATAGAAGCTGACGCCCCGCCGGACGAAAAGACGGCGAGGCAGCAGCGAAGAAGACGGTAGCAAGAAGTCGCTGGCGGCACAAGCGACTCGGTCTTTGAAAACCAAATAGCAAGCCCAAGAAGAAGCTAGATTGCGGAAACCGCAGTCAATTTCTTAAGACGGTGCCAGCCAGGTCGCGCTGAGAAGCGCAGCCGGCAGCACTGGA
>NZ_JABXEP010000290.1:0-4183 GCF_013372605.1 Myxococcus sp. AM009 | reverse complement strand
CACCCGGACAAGCAGCCGTCCAAGACGGACATCCGCGAGACCTTCCGCCAGCCACAGTTCGTGGATGGAGGCCCTCCACGAGCCGCGTACGATGATGAGCCTCCGGACATCCTCACGCTGGGTGGCGCCTACTTCCAGCGCGCGGAGCTGAGCGCCTCGCGCGGCGGCCCGGGAACGCCGCTGACGCCCGTGCTGCCGTCGCTCGCGGACCTGTACCTGGACATCAATCCTTCCGAGCAGATTCGCGGGTTCGTGCGCGGGCGGCTTCTCTACGATCCGCTCGACATGCAGCTCTCCACGCCGCAGTCGGTCCTGGATCAGTTCTGGTTCCGCTTCGGCCTGGCCCACCGCGTCTTCATCACCGCGGGCCGCCAGCAGGTCCGCTGGGGCAGCTCCCGCATCTGGAATCCCACGGACTTCCTCCAGGCGCCGAATCCCCGGCCGCTCGACCCGGTGGACCTGCGCACCGGCGTGGACATGCTGAAGGTGAACGTGCCGTGGGAGGAGATGGCCTCCAGCCTGTGGCTCATCGCCACGGCGGACCTGAATGGACCGGAGGACCGCCCGATACGTTATGGCGGAGCGCTGCGCGCGGAGGTGGTGCTCGGCCCCAGCGAGCTGTCGCTGTCGGCGGCCTTCCAGCAGGGCCGCCGCCCCCGGTATGGCATTGACTGGTCCGTGGGCCTGGGCCCCTTCGACCTCAACGCGGAGATGGCGCTCCTGCAAGACCTCCCCGCGCGGCTGTGGGAGCGCGGCGAGGCCGGCTACGTCGAGCGCTCCTTCGGTGGCCCGAAGCCGCAGGTCAGTGGCGGCATCAAGGGCACCTTCCGCGTGGCGGACGTCTACCGCGCCATCGTCCGGCTGGAGGGCTTCTACAACTCGCTGGGCACGGATGATCGCGCGCAGCTGACGTGGCAGCGCTCCACCGCGGACTACCGGCCCCTGTTCTTCGGACGTGCCTATGGCATGGCCCAGGTCAGCATCGACCGGCGCAGCCAGTTCGAGCCCCGCCTGACGTTCACCGCGCTGACGAACCTGAGTGACCCCTCCATGCTGGGCCGCATCGACTTCGACATCGCCGTGCTGCGAGACGTGGTGGCGCAGCTCTTCGTCGAAGCGCCGCTGGGGCCACGCGGCACCGAGTTCCGCTTCCAGCCTGACCCCTCCGTGGTGGAGCTCCCGCCCATGGGCCTTCCGCTCTTCCGCACGGGCGTCAGCGTCTACATCAAGATGTGAAGTTCCCCCGAGCATCGACATGACCTCGCGTACCGACCTGGACTCGCTGACTCCGGAGGAGAAGCGCGCGCTGCTGCAGAAGCTGCTGAAGCGCGGCGCTCCGGACACCGCCACCGGACAGAACTCCCTCCAGGGTACGGGGCCCACCCGGCGCGGAGACGACACGCGAGCGGAGCCCTCCTCCGCGCAGGAGCGGATGTGGTTCCTCCATCAGCTTGCTCCCGCGTCCGCCTCGTACAACGTGGTGCGCGCGGTGGAGCTCTCCGGTGAGGTGGATGCCGGAGCGCTCGACGCGGCGCTGCGGCAACTGCTGGCACGGCACCGCGCGCTCCGCTCCATCATGCCCTCCTCACCCGAGGGACATCCCCTGCTGGGTGTTCAGGACGTCCCCGCGCAGGTCCTGGTGACCGAGGACCTGTCGGCGGATGCGGCGCCCGAGACGTCGCTGGAGCGCTGGCTGCGGGAAGAAGCCCAGCGGCCCTTCGTGCTCGCCCAGGGGCCCCTGTATCGCTTCTGCCTCTTCCGCCTTTCCGCACAGCGGCACGTCTTCACGTTGTCGCTGCACCACCTCGTGGTGGACGGCTGGAGCTACAACGTGTTGATGCGCGAGCTGGGTGTCCTCTACACGGCGCGCGTCCGTGGGCAGGCCCCCGGCCTGACGCCCCTGCCGCTGGAGTACACGGACTTCGCGGCCTGGCAGCGGTCACCCGATGTCGCGGCGCGCGAAGCGGCCCATGTCGAGTACTGGAAGGAGCAGCTCGCCGGGGTTCCGCACATCCTGGAGCTGCCCACCGACAAGCCGCGCCCGCCGGTGCGCACGGACCAGGGCGTCCAGACCCAGTTGCTCCCCGTCTCCGCGGCGCTGGCCGAGGCCGTGCGCGTGCTCTGCCGTGAGCGGCAGGTCACGCCCTTCATGGTGTTCTACACGGCCTTCGCCGCGCTGCTGCACCGCTACTCGCAGCAGTCCGACTTCTGCGTGGGCACGCCCGTCGCGGGCCGGACGCACCTGTCCCTGGAGGGCGTCGTCGGGCTGTTCATCAACACCGTGGTCCTGCGCGCCCAGGTGCGGACTGGCGACACCTTCACCGGGCTGCTGGCGCGTGCGAGGGAATGCGCGCTCGCCGCGTACGCACACCAGGAAGCACCGTTCGAGCGAGTCATCGAGGCGGTGCGAGCGGAGCGCAACCCCGGTCACTCACCGCTCTTCCAGGTGATGTTCGACCTGTACCAGGAAGAGGACTCGCTGGCGGGTGCGTTCTCGGGCGTGGGCGCTCGCGCGCTCCATGTGGATACCGGGACCAGTCAGTTCGACCTGTCGCTCACCATCATCGAGGGCCCCTCCGGCTTCGGCGTGACGGTGCAGTACAGCACCGACCTGTTCGAGCACGACTCCATCCAGCGCCTGGTGGGCCACTACCTGCGCCTGCTCGAAGGCGCGCTCGCCGCTCCCTCCGCGCCGCTTGCGTCCGTCGACCTCCTCTCCGCCTCCGAGCGCCAGCAGGTCCTCTTCTCCTTCAACGACACCTCCAGGCCCTTCGACTCCCTCGCCTCGGTGTCCTCCCTGTGGACCGCCCAGGTCGCTCGCGCTCCCGACGCCACCGCACTCGTCCTCGCCTCCTCCGGCCTTCGCCTCTCCTTCTCCCAGCTCCACGCTCGCGCCACCCGCCTGGCCCAGCACCTGCTCGGCCTTGGCGTCCTCCCGGAGGACGTCGTCGGCCTGTGCCTCGAGCGCTCCGAGGACGCCGTCGTCGGCCTCCTCGCCATCCTCCTCAGTGGCGCCACCTGCCTTCCTCTCGAAGCCACTCACCCGCATGAGCGCCGTGCCTCGCTTCTCCACCGGGCCCGTGCTCGCTTCGTCCTCTCTCGCCCGGACTTCTTCTCCGACGCCTCGTTGGCGATTCCCCTCGTCCAGCCGCTCCCTCCTCAGTCTCCGTCCTCACTCCCTCTCCCGCTCGTCCTCCCCGACTCGCTCGCCTACCTCCTCTTCACCTCTGGCTCCACTGGCGAGCCCAAGGGCGTTGAGCTCACCCACCGCTCCCTTGTCCACGCCTTCGACTCCTTCGACTCCCTCTACGACACGCGTCCGGGTGACTGCTGGGCTTCCTCCAGCAGCTTCTCCTTCGACATGCATCTGGAGGATGTCCTCTTCTGCCTGACACGCGGAGGGACGACGGTGCTGCGCGACGTGGGGCCGCTGGGGCTGGGGCGCGACATCGCCCGCCACGGCATCACTCACATCGTCATCACACCTTCATCGCTGGCCACCGCGATGGAGGAACCTGGAGCGCCCGAAGCGCTGCGTTCCATGAAGGCCATTGTCGTGGGTGGTGAGGCCCTGCCCGAGCCACTGGTGGAGCAACTGGCGCTGACGCGAACGTCGCTCATCAATGCCTACGGCCCGACGGAGACGACCATCTGCGTGGTGGCCGAGAAGGTGGAAGCCCACCGCCCCGTCCGCCTGGGCCAGCCCTTGGCTCGCTCTCAGGCCTACGTCCTCGACGAGGCCGGCCTCCCTTCTCCCATCGGCGTCCCGGGTGAGCTCTTCCTCGGCGGCGACGGCCTCGCTCGTGGCTACCGCGCACTTCCTCACCTCACCGCCGAGCGCTTCGTCCCCCACGCCTTCTCTTCCTCTCCCGGCGCTCGCCTCTACCGCACAGGAGACCGCGTCCGCTGGAATCCCGACGGCTCCCTCTCCTACCTCGGCCGCACCGACTTCCAGCTCAAGGTGCGTGGCGTCCGCGTCGAGCCCGAGGAAGTCGAGGCCGCCCTCTGCCGTCTCCCGGGCGTCCGCCAGGCCGCCGTCCTTCCTCTCTCCTCTCCTAACTCTTCCGACGTCCGCCTCGTCGCCTTCCTCGTCCTCGACGACGCCACCCCCTTCCTCCCCGCCTCTCTCCGACACCAACTCTCACGCCTCCTCCCCGAGGCGCTCCTCCCCTCTCCCCTCCTC
>NZ_JABXEP010000028.1:0-66433 GCF_013372605.1 Myxococcus sp. AM009 | reverse complement strand
GGGTGGGACGGGCCGCCGCGAGGAAGGGAACCCCTCCATGAGACGGACGGTCCTGGCCACGGCGCTGGTCTCGATGCTCGCGCTGCCGGCGTGTGAAGACCGCGATGCCCAGGCGACGTGGACGCAGGCGTCGGGCTCGGTGGCGCTCAGCCGGGATGACGCCTTTCTCTACGTGGTGGACTCGGACAACGGCGTCCTCGCCGTGGTGGACACCGCGCGGCGTGAAAAGGTGGGCGAGGTGAAGGTGGGCCTCCTCCCCGAGCGCGTGGCGGTGGGGCCGGACGACACCGTCTACGTCTCCAATCGCGGCTCGCGCAGCGTGTCCGTCATCCGCCGGGGTGACTGGAACGAGTCGGCCCGCATCGCGGTGGGCGTGGAGCCCGTGGGCCTGTCGGTGTCGCCCGCGGGGGACACGCTGTACGTGGTGAACAGCACCGCGCTGGCGACGTCGAGCCATGGCTCGTTGATGGCGGTGGACACGCGCTCGCTGGCGGTGCGTTGGGAGCTGCCGGTGGGGGATGAGCCCCGAGGCATCGCGCTGGCGCAGGGTGGCAAGCGCGCGCTCATCACCCGCTTCCGCCAGGGCGACCTGGTCTCCGTGGACCTGACGGACGCGGACCGGCCCCGCGTGGCGCGCGAGCAGACGGACCTGTACGCGCGCGCCAACGTCCGGGACGACGTGGCCGCGTCCCCGGACGGCATGACGCCGCTGCCTCCGACCGCGGACATCCGCTTCCAGCCGCGCGGCATGTCGAGCGTGGCGGTGACGCCGGATGGAGCGCGCGCGCTGGCGACCGTGATGTGGGCCCGGGAGGACCCGCTGTCGCCGGACGGGTCGCCGACCCCGCCGTCGGGGGGCTCGCTCTACGGCGGCGGCGGGCCCTGCAACACGGGCGGCGTGGTGGCGCCAGGGCTGGTCACCTTCGACACGGACACGGGCACGCCCCGGGTGGATGACCTGGACCGGTGCCGTCCGCCGCCGGAGCTGTCACCGGACTTCCCGCCCTCCACCATCATCAGCCCGGAGCTGACGCACCCCATCCAGGGGCCGGTGGCGGCGGTGGTGGACCCGACGGGCCTCTGGGCCTTCGTGGTGAACCGGGAGACGGACAACGTCGCCATCATCCCCACGGGGCGCCGCTCGGGCTCGGACCTGATGGCGGGCCTGGGCAGCACGGTGCGCCAGCTGGTGCGCGTGGGCTCCGGCCCCACTGGCATCGCGATGACGCGGGATGGGCGCAGGGCCTACGTCTACAACGCCTTCGACCACACGGTGACGACGCTGGTGAGCGACGGCGCGGGTGGCACCGCCAACGTGCGCGTGGACGGCGCGCCGCTGCCCATCGCCGGGGACGTACTGGCGCCGAACGAAGTGGCGGGCCGCAAGCTGTTCTTCAGCGCGCTGGACTCGCGCATGGCCAGCACGTCGGTGGGCGCGTCGTGCGCGAGCTGCCATCCCGATGGCCGCGAGGACGGCCACGTCTGGGGCTTCCCGGACGGGCCTCGTCAGACGCCCAGCCTCGCGGGCCGGAGCATGACGAAGACGGGGCCGTTCCACTGGAGCGGCGAGTTCTCCACCCTGCGCGACTTCCTCGACGCGACGGTGCGCCACCGCATGGGCGGGACGGTGCTGGACGGCGTCATGGTGGCGCAGCTGTCCGACTTCATCGACGTGCTGCCCGCGCCGGACAACCCGCACAGGGCCGACGTCTTCACGGACGCGCAGACACGCGGCGAGGCCGTGTTCCGCAAGGCCGCGTGTGGCACCTGCCACGGAGGGGAGCACTTCACCCTCAACACACAGGCCGACGTGGGCACCTTCGTCACCACGGGGCCGCTCCAGGATGCCCCGGGGGTGCGCAAGCAGGGGCTCAACACGCCGTCGCTGCTGGGGCTGGCCCGCACCGCGCCGTACCTGCATGACGGCAGCGCCGTGTCGCTGAAGGACCGGCTGATGCAAGGCCGCGAGTCGAACCAGCACGGCGTGACGGCGCAGCTCACCGACGCCGAGGTCGACGACCTGGTGGAGTACCTGCTCACGCTGTAGGGGGATGGGGCGTGTCCGGTGGGCCTCAGGGCGCGCCGGAGTCCCCCGCGCCCGCTTCACCGGCGTCCGCGTCCTGGGCACCGGGTGTCCCCGCGTCGAGCACGGCGGGCGTGGTGGCGATGAGCGCCGAGCGCGCCACCTCCACGGCCCGCTCCGTCTCACCGCCCAGCCAGGTGACGACGACCGCGCAGTCCGTGTCGTCATCCCAGGCGAGCACCTGGGACATTCCCTGGGCGGGCGCGCGCCGCACCGCGGCACGGCCCAGCGCGGGCACCGCCACGCCGCCGGCCTGGAGGGTAGGGGCCATCAACTCGTGGAGGTCCGACCCGGCGTAGCGGGCGTTGCAGTCCCAGGTGATGGAGACGGCGAGGCCGGGCTCGGCGTCCGAGCGGAAGCTGCACAGCGGTCCACAGGTGGGACAGTCGCGCTCCTGCTTCATGGTGAAGCCGGGGAGCATCAGCTCGCGGTCGTCCAAGGGCAGCAGCACCTCGCAGTCCGGGAGCGACGCGCGCGCGGCAGGGGGCGCCGGGGTGCCCGCGTCCACCGGAGGTGGGTCGGAGGGGCGGCTCCGGCACGCCGCCAGTGCCAGTGTCATGAACAATGCCGCGCGCCCTCCAGCCCTCATCCCGTGTGACTCCCGTGTGCGCCTGCTGAAGCGGCGCGGATGGTAGACCGGAGGAGGCCTCGCGCGGCGACGTTTCCCGCAGGCCGCTGACCGCTTCCGGACGCAGGCCCGTTGGGGCCTCCAAGCGGGCGGGCTTGCCTCGTGCCTTCTCCGCTCGTCGGACTAAGCTGAGGCTCCCCGCCATGCGCTCCGTCCCTTCCTTGCCCCTGCTCGTGCTTGCCTTGGTGGGAGACGTCCAGGCGCGCCCGGGCGAGCCTCCTGGGGTACCCCCGCGCAACCCGGCGCCGGACACCTCGTGGGCACAGCCCGGCGAGGTCCACGCGCCCGCTCGCAACGAAGCGCCAGACGACGCGGCCTGGGAGTCCTTCCCGGGGGCCACCGCCGTCCCCGAGGCCGAGGAGGCAGCCACGCTGCCCCAACTGCCCGAAGTCCCGCCGCTGGTGCCCGCGGACGAGGCCGCGCTCCCCGCGCCCCGGCCGCCGCCGGAGCCCGTGAGGCCGCCGCCCGTCCCCAACCAGGTGAGCCTGCTCGGCGCCCGGACGGTGGGGGCAGGGGGGATGGCCGCGGGCCTGGCCCTGGGCTTTCCCATCGTGTCCGCGCGAGTCGCCGTGGGCGTCCATCGCCGCGTGGACGTGCTGGCCGGCGTGGACAGCGCCTACGGGTTGATGAACGAGCTGCGCGTGGGCGCGCGGTGGATGGTTTTCGATGGCGGGCCCCGGTGGAGCGTGGGCGTGGCGGTGGAGGGCAGCCACGCCTTCTTCCTGCGGCCCGCGAGCGTGGAGGACCGGGGCGCGCGCTACTACAGCGGCCGCCGCAACTGGAACGTGCTGCCCGGCCTCGTCGGCAACCTCCAGCTCGCGGGCGCCCGCGCGCCGCGGCTGTTCCTGGACGTCCGCTACCTGCTGGCGCTGGACACCGAGCCCATTCAAGGGGTGCCGCTGGGCGGCCTGCCCCCTGACGTGGCGCTGTCCGGCGCCTTTCCGGTGCGCTTGGGCGCGGAAATCCCCGTGAGTGAGAAAACGTCCTACGCTCTGACGATTGGCGGGGACATTCGCACCCGGCCTGACGAGACGGACTTCATGCCCGTCATCACCTTTGGCGTCGTGACTGGTTTCTAGCGAGGTCTTCCATGCGTGGCAGTGTCATCGGCTCCGGCTCCTTCGGTACCGCCCTGGCGAACGTGCTCGCGGTCAATTGCGAGGAAGTTCGTCTGTGGGGCCGTGAGTCCTCCGTCGTGGAGGCCATCAACGTTCAGCACGAGAATCCCACCTACCTGAAGGGCATCCCCATCTCGGAGCGCGTGCGCGCCACGAATGACCTCCAGGAGGCGCTCGCGGGCGCGGAGCTGGTGGTGCTGGCCACGCCCAGCCACGCCACGCGTGAGGTGGTGGCGAAGGCCCAGGCGTACCTGCCGCGCCATGTCCCCATCGTCACGGTGTCGAAGGGCATCGAGAACGGGACGCTGCTGACGATGACGGAGCTCCTGGAGGACTGCCTGCCGGAGGAGTTCCACCCGTACCTCGCGGTGCTGTCCGGCCCCAGCTTCGCCAAGGAGCTGGCGCGGCGCATGCCCACGGTGGTGACCATCGCCTCGCACTGGGACAAGGTGGCGCTGCGCTGCCAGAAGGCGCTGCAGACGGAGACGTTCCGCAGCTACACGTCCACGGACGTGGTGGGCGTGCAGTACGGCGGCGCGCTGAAGAACGTCATCGCGATTGCCGCCGGCATGGCGGACGGCCTGGGCATGGGCCACAACGCGCGCGCGGCCATCATCACCCGCGGCCTGGCGGAGATTACGCGCCTGGCGGTCCGCAAGGGCGCCAACCCGCTGACGCTCTCCGGCCTGTCCGGCATGGGTGACCTGGTGCTGACGTGCACCGGCGAGCTGAGCCGCAACCGGCACGTGGGCATGGAGCTGGGCAAGGGCCGCAAGCTGCCGGACATCCTCGCGGACATGAAGGAAGTGGCCGAAGGCGTGAAGACGGCCCGCAGCGCGCACGAGCTGGAGCTCAAGACGGGCGTGGAGCTGCCCATCTGCCACCAGGTGTACCTGATTGCCCACGAGGGCAAGAGCGCGCGCTCGGCGGTGGTGGACCTGATGACGCGCCAGCCGAAGTCGGAGCTGGCGGGCGTCTGAGCGGCCTTCAGAAGCGGCGCGGCGCCGCGTCCGGCGTGGCGCCGCGGACGCGCCACACGGTGAGCCGCTGGGAGTTGGTGTGGCTCACCACCAGGCCCTCCTGCTGCATCTGCTCCAGCAGGCGGTTCGTCTTGAGCCGGTCCAGCCCCACGGACTTGGACAGCAAGTCACCGGGCATGCCGCTGATGTTGCGGCGCAGCTCGTTGACGATGGCGCGCTTGAACTCGTTCTTCTGGAGGCCGTCCAGGTCCTGCGTGCGCCACGCCTGGAGGACACCCGCGGCGATGATGACCAGCGTCAGAATCGCCAGCGCGGGGTAGATGATGTGGCTGTTCTGCTCCAGCAGCTCGAAGTACTTCGGAGACAGGGAGGACACAGGCTTCGCGTAGTCAGCCTGGGCCAGCAGCAGGGGAGGGAGGGCGGGAATCGACACGGCCCCCCGACTCTACGGGGAGCCGTGCCTGCCCGGCAACCGTGGGCTCAGACTGCGCCAATGGCCTCTGTGGCGCCTTCTGCGAACAGCGTGGTGTCCGCCTTGGCCAGCAGCGTCGCCAGGCCCTCGCGCGTCGCGGCGCTGATGGCCACGCCGCCCCGGGTGCGCAGCAGCACCTCCACTTCATCCGGCGGCAGCAGGTCCGCCTTGTTCCACACCATGAGGCGCGGCTTCTCCATCAGGTCGAGCGACTCGAGGATGTTCTCCACCGCCTCCACCTGCTCGTCGCGGGCGGGGTCCGCCGCGTCCACGACGTGGAGCAGCAGGCTGGCGTCGTACAGCTCCTCCAGCGTGGCGCGGAAGGCGGCGACCAGGTCCTTGGGCAAATCGCGGATGAAGCCCACCGTGTCGGTGATGATGACCTCCCGCTCCCGCGGGAAGCGCAGCCGCCGGCTGGTGGGGTCCAGGGTGGCGAACAGCTTGTTCTCCGCCAGCACCTCGGCGTTGGTAATCGCGTTGAGGAGCGTGGACTTGCCGGCGTTGGTGTAGCCGACAATGGAGATGACGGGCAGCTCGCGCCGGTTGCGCTGGGCCCGGCGCACGCTGCGCTCCTTGCCAATCGCGTCGATGCGCTTCTCCAGGTGGGTGATGCGCTCGCGCACGCGGCGGCGGTCAATCTCCAGCTTCGTCTCGCCCGGGCCCCGTCCGCCAATGCCGCCCATGAGCCGGCTGAGCGAGTCGTCGCTCTGCACCAGGCGCGGCAGCCGGTACTTCAGCTGCGCCAGCTCCACCTGGAGCTTGCCCTCGGCGCTCTGCGCGCGCTGCGCGAAGATGTCGAGGATGAGCTGTGAGCGGTCCAGGACCTTGAGGCTGGTGGCCTCGCCGATGTGCCGGCCCTGGGACGGGGTGAGGTCCTTGTCGAAGATGAGCAGGTCCACCATGGACTGCATGGAGCGCAGGTTGAGGTCCTCCAGCTTTCCGCGGCCGATGAGGTAGCGCGGGTCCGCCTCGCGCTTCACCTGGAGCACGGAGTCGATGACCTCCACGCCCGCGGTGCGCGCCAGCTCCTTCAGCTCCGCCAGGCTGGACTCGGCCAGGGCGCGGTTGCCGTCCAGGCACACCGCCACGAGGATGGCCTTCTCCCGGCCGCCCACCTTGCGTGACGCCGCCTTGCGGTTGAACTCCTCCTCCAGCGCGCCCAGCGTGTCCATGAGGTCCGGCTGCGCCACGTGGACGGAGGGCAGCGACTCGACGTGCCAGAAGTCGCCGGAGCTGTTCTCCGGAACGAGGTAGGCGTAGTGCAGGACGCCGGGCAGGCCGTCGTGGCCCACGCCAACGGCCGCCACGCAGTCCAGGCGCAGAAGCGCGAGGTCCGTGAGGTCGTCCTTGGTGAGCGGCTCGCTCTTCAAGTGGGTGTGGACCAGGCGGAGGCCACGCAGACGGACCTGACCCGCGCGGGCGCGGCCGATGTCCGGCAGCTCGAGCTTGTGGGCGCTGCCCACGATGACGTGCTCGATTTCGCCCTTCCGGTTGACGAGCACACCCACCTGCCGGTTCGTCTCACGCGACAGCTCGGTGAGGTGCCGGGCAAGCTCGGGCGACACGATTTCGTGCGGTGGGACGCGCCGGCGGAAGGTGTTGCGCAGGCGGTGCTGCTCGCTCGACTTGAGGCCCAGGGTGTTGCCGTAGATTTCCTTCAAACCGTGCTCTCCTGGCGGAGGCGTTGGGGCCCCCACCTTTTCCGTACGACTCTATGACTGCCGCTGTGAGGAAAACACGCCGGACGCGCGCGTCTTCCATTTCTGACCTACGCTGACGCCCCGTGAGTTCGATTTCCACGGGACGCACCGCCCTGCGCGCCGCCCGGCGGGTGGTGGTGAAAATCGGCACCAACGCGCTGACGAACGCCACCGGGCGGTTCAACCGTCAGCACTTCGATGCGCTGGGCCAGGACTTGTTGTGGGCCGCGCAGGGCCGCGAGCTGGTGGTGGTGTCCAGCGGGGCCATCGCCCTGGGGGTCGAGCGGCTGGGGCTGCCCTCGCGCCCTCGCGACATCCCAGGCAAGCAGGCGTGCGCGGCGGTGGGGCAGAGCCGGTTGATGCAGGCCTACGAAGAGGCCTTCGCCGCGCGCGGCAAGGCGGTGGCCCAGGTGCTGCTCACCCACGAGGACGTGCAGGAGCGCCGCCGCTACCTCAACGTGAAGCACACGCTGGAGCGACTGCTGACGGCGGGCGTCGTCCCCGTCATCAACGAGAACGACACCGTCTCCGTGGACGAGCTGAAGTTCGGTGACAACGACACGCTGGCGGGCCTGGTGGCCGGCGTGGTGGACGCCGACGCGCTCGTCCTGCTGTCGGACGTGGAGGGCCTCTACACCGGTGACCCCTGGCGCGACGCGGACGCGGAGCTGGTGGCCACGGTGATGCAGGTGACGCCGGAGGTGTTGGCGCTCGCCACCGGCACGAGCAGCGGGGTGGGGACGGGCGGCATGAGCACCAAGGTGCGGGCGGCCGCGCGCGCGTCTGACTCCGGCATCCACTGCGTGATTACGTCCGGCGCCGTGCCCGGCCGCCTGCGCGCCGTCCTGGAGGGCGCGGACGTGGGGACCCTCTTCGAGCCCACGGGCAGCCGCCGCAGCGCCCGCGCCGCGTGGATTGCCCATGCCCTGCGCGCGCGCGGGACGCTCACGGTGGATGCCGGCGCGCGCGAGGCCATTGTCACCGGCAAGCGCAGCCTGCTGCCCAGCGGCGTGCGCGGCGTGGAGGGCGACTTCGGGCGAGGAGACCCGGTGGACCTGGTGGACGCGGAGGGCGCCGTGTTCGCGCGGGGGCTGGCGGCCTACGACGCCAACGAGCTGCGACGCATCGCCGGACACCACACGGCGGACATCGAAGCGGTGCTGGGCTATCGCTACCTGGACGAGGCCGTGCACCGCGACGACCTGGCGGTGCTGTAGCCGGGCGGGGCGCCGGTCAGATGGACGAGGTGGACAGCGACTTGCCGCAGCTTTCGCCCAGCTGCATGAGCGCGCGGAACTCCGGCGAGTCCACCTTCATCAGCAGCAGGGAGACCTCGAGCTCCCCGGGCACGCGGCCGAGCTGGAGCTTGCGCTCCTGGCCGTGGAGCAGCGCCAGCTCGGAGTGGCCCTTGGCCTCGGGCAGGAGCACGTCCAACTGGAGGAGGAACGACTGGCCTTCTGCCCTGGGTGTGAGGACCAGCCGGTAGTCGGGCAGGGGCGCTCCGGGGCGGCGGCGCTCGGCGCGAAGCGTGCGGCCCGTCTCACCCAGCAGCTTGGGCTGGGCCACCAGGCGCCCGTCGCGGCGGACCTCGACGGCGAAGTAGAGGGGCTCCGCGCGCACGGGCGCAGGCGCGGCCATGCTCGTGACGCCCACGAACATCGCCAACCCGGCCACCACATTACGGACGAGGGTGATGCCGCTCATCGTGAGTCCCTTCAGAGGCTCCGCTCGCCGCGTCGGCCACGCGGCATCCGGACAGGCATGGCCCGTCCACGTCTTCTCCACTTCCACGGAATGGTGCAGCAATAACCCAGATCATGCCCGTCGTGCGAGCCCCCCGCCCAAGTCCTTGTCCGCTGGAATGAGGACAACCGCGCCTACAGACGAATACCTGCTTGTCTGTTCAGTCGTGTCCGGCTATCTCGCGGACGCTGGCGGACCGCTCACCTGTTTCCCCACCCACACGTCCACTTCTTGACCCCCCCGGGTCCGCCCGGCATCGTCGCCGACCTTTCCAATGGACCGCACCGAACGCATCCTCGACCTCGTAGCCCTTCTGCTCGACGCGCGCGAGCCCATCTCCTGGGCCGAGCTGCGCGAGCACTTCCCTGGTGACTACGGCGGCTCCGATGATGCCGCCGAGCGCAAGTTCGAGCGCGACAAGGCGGAGCTCGTGGAGCTGGGCTTTCCGCTGACGTACGTGCAGGGCGATGACGAGCGGCGGGACGGCTACCTCGTCGACCGGGACGCCTACTACCTCCCGGAGGCGGACCTCTCCAAGGAAGAGCTGGCCGTGCTCTATGCCGCTGGCTCCGCGGCGCTGGCGTCGGGCGCCTTCCCGGGCCGGGACGACCTGGCGCACGCGCTGCGGAAGATCGGCTTCTTCGCCGGTCAATCCCTGCCCACACCCCGGGTGCGCATGGAGCTGGGCTCCGTGCATGAGGGCCAGGAGAAGGAGGTCTCCGCGCGCCTGGAGCAGCTCTGGGATGCGTGCGCGGCCCGCAAGTGGGTGGACCTGACGTATGCCAGCCCCAAGCAGGCCGGCACCACGCAGCGGCGCGTGGACCCGTATGGCCTGGCGCTGCGCCGCGGCGCCTGGACGCTGGTGGGGTACTGCCACCTGCGCAAGGACCTGCGGACCTTCCACGTCCACCGGATCCGCGAGCTGAAGGTGAACACGGCGCGTCCGCGCACGCCGGACTTCCAGGTGCCGGCGGACTTCTCGCTGGAGGCCCACGTGGCGTACTTCCCGTGGCAGCACCGCTTCCATGAGCAGGTGGAGGTGGTGCTCCACCTGTCGGGCACGCTCGCCTCGCGGGCCGCGAGCCTGTTGCCCGGCGCCACGCTGGAGCCCTCGGAGATGGGGGCGGTGCGGGCGCGGCTGCCGGTGACGTTCGTGGATGGCCTGATGCGCTTCTGCCTGGCGCTGGGGCCGGACTGCCGCGTGGAGGGCCCGGAGCGGGCGCAGGCGCGCCTGCGGGAGATGGCCTCGCGCATCGTGGCGTGCCACGACGATTCGCTGGACAAGGTGAGCGCATGAGCAACGTCCACGAGCGGCTCCGCCGCCTGCTGTTCCTGGTCCCCTACGTCTCCAAGCACCCCGGCGTCACGGTGGACGCGCTCGCGCGCGCCCTCAACGTCAGCCGCGAGGACCTGCTGGAGGAGCTGGACCTGCTCACCTGTGTGGGCCGGCCGCCCTTCAACCCGGATGACTACATCGACATCTACGTGGACAACGACCGCGTCTACGTGGACCTGGACCAGCGCCTGTTCGCGCCGCCCCGGTTGACGCCGGGCGAGGCCGCGGCGCTGGCCGCGTCGGCGGAGCTGCTGCGGCCGGCCACGGGGGACGCGCTGCAGAGCGCCCTGGAGAAGCTGGAGCGCGTGCTGCCACCCGCCACCCGCGAGCGCTACCGGGAGATGTACCGGAAGATTGATGCGTCCACGGAGGCGCCCCAGGCCCTGGGGCCGCTCACCCGCGCCATCATCGAGCGCCTGGAGGTGACGTTCGGCTACGCCAGCCCCGGCCGGTCACCGGAGCCGCGCACCGTGCGCCCCTACGAGCTGCTCAGCCACCGGGGGCAGTGGTACCTGCAGGGCTACTGCCACACCCGGCAGGACGCGCGCCTGTTCCGCCTGGACCGGATGGAGGACATCCTCGTCACGGACGTGCCCTTCCAGCCGCCCGCGGACGCCCGGGCGGACGTGCCCAACCCGGCGCGGGGCTTGAAGGATGCCACGGTGCGTGTGCGCTTCTCCCCCGTGGCCGCACCGTATGTGAAGGAGCGCTTCGGCCAGGATGCCCGCCCGCTTGCTGACGGGGGCGTGGAGGTGCTGGTGGCGGGGGACAGCGAGCGCTGGCTCACCCAGTGGGTCCTGTCCTTCGGTGGCGAGGCGCAGGTCATGGAACCGGCCTCCGCGCGTGCGGCCGTTGCCCGAGCGGCGCGGGCCTCTGTAGGATTGTGACCCCCCATGCCTTTCCAGCTGACGATCTCCGAGGGTAGAGAAGCCGGTAAGGAGTTCGTCTTCGACCAGGACTCCGTTCTCATCGGCCGTTCGACGGATTGTGACGTCGCGCTGTTCGACCCGGGTGTGTCCCGGCGCCACTGCCGCATCTTCCTCGACGGTGACGCCTACGCCGTCGAAGACCAGGGCAGCGCCAACGGGTCGCTCGTCAACGGCAGTCCGGTGAAGACGCAGGTGCTCGAGGACGGCGACAAGCTGACCCTGGGGCCGGTGACGTTCATCTTCGGCATGCTGACGGACGAGCCGGCCACGGGCGAAGAGGAGCTGCCCGCCGGCGCCCAGGAAGGTGATGGCAGCACGCGCATCGTCTCCCTGGACTCCCTGAAGCGGCAGCGCAACAAGGGCGTCGCGCTGGCCCCGGACGGTGCCGACCAGGAGGCGCTGAACGAAATCCGCGAGGGCGCCACCCGCTCCAATCTGCAGGCCCTGCGCCCCGTGTCCCAGGGGCAGAGCGGCTCACGGCCGGCGGCCATCGAGCGCCCGACGCCCGCGGCGCCACCCGCGCGGCGGCCGTCCAGTTCGCCCCCGCCGGCCCGGGCCCGTCCGGCGCCGTCCGCGTCGGGGGGTGGGGGCCTGTCCGCGGCGGAGCGCGCGCGCATCCGGCGTGAGTCCCCCGGCGTGGTGTCCAGCGCGAAGCTCTTCTGGGCGGACGCCAGCCAGGGCGTGCGCACCGGCATCATCAGTGGCGGCGTGGCCATGGTGCTCGCGCTGTTCGGTGTCCTCTACTGGCTGGTGCTGAGCGGCGAGGACGGTCAGCCGGTGGGGGAGGAGCCCGCGATGCTCAGCGGCCAGCCCATCCGCGAGTCGTTCGGCCTGGGTCCGGGCGTGACGTGGGAGCGCGCGGACATGAAGGTCTTCGAGTGGGAGTACACCGCCGCCACGCGCGCGGTGGTCATCCTCCACTACCAGGCCCAGGGCATCTCCAAGGATGAGGTCGTGGTGAGCGTCAACGGCGTGGACGTGGGCAAGGTGCCGCCCGACACGCTGGCCAGCCAGGATCGCTCCATCGAGCTGATGATTCCGGCGCAGCACCTGAAGAAGGGCGAGCCCAACCGCATCATCTTCGACAACGTGAAGAATCCGCCGGGTGAAGATCCGTGGACCATCTGGAACATCTGGGTGGAGCGCGCGCTGCTGCCGGACCTGCTGCCCGAGGAGCTGGTGCGCGAGGCCACCGAGTACCACAAGCGGGGCTTGAAGCACTTCCAGACGCCGGACATCGGCGCTCGCAACCGCTACGAGGCCTGGAAGTCCTTCCGCGTGTCGTGGCTGATGCTGGAGGCCCACCCGGAGCCGAAGCCGGACCTCTACTACGACGCCCAGGAGCGCATGAAGGCGGCGCAGCAGGAGCTGGACCGCACCTGCTCCAAGCTGCTGCTGGAGGTGGAGGGCTACTACAACCAGGGCAACTACAAGAGCGCCTCCGCCACCCTGGACCACGTGAAGGAGTACTTCCCGGAGTTCGACCAGCCGTGCGCCACCCGCGCGGACGCCAAGCGCGCGGAGTACGGTCTCTAGGCCGCGCCACGGATTTCCGGTGTTCGTGAAGTCGCGGGCTTGTCCTGTCGGCTTCCGGACACCGGCTGGCACGGGAAGCCAGGCTGCGAAGCGGCTCGGGTTGCCGGCTCGCCCGGGCATCCGCACCGTTGGGAGGCCATGCGTGAGCCGGAGGCGTTGACCGAGCAGTCGGGGGAGGCGGACACGGGCGCGCCGCGGCGTGCGCCCACGCCCCCGGGGCCCGTGCCGGAGCATGGGCCGGTGTGGCGCCCCAGCGTCTCCGGGCTGCTCCTGTCGCGCTACTACCTGCCTCGCCGCCACGCGGTGGTGCAGGGCAACGCCTGCCAGTTGCTGCGGGACGGCGTGGAGGCCTACCCGGCGATGCTGGAGGCCATCCGCCAGGCGCGCCGTTATGTCCGCCTGGAGACGTACATGTTCGTCTCCGACGCCGTCGGTGAGCGGTTCGGCGAGGCGCTGGCGGAGGCGGCCGAGCGCGGCGTGCACGTGAAGGTGCTGTACGACGCGGTGGGCTCGTGGACGAGCCGCCGGAGCTTCTTCGCCGGGCTGCGCGCGCGGGGCGTGGACATCCGCGCCTTCAAGCCCTTCAGCCTGTCACGCGGGCTGCGGCACCTGCTGCGGCGGGACCACCGCAAAATCCTGGTGGTGGACGGTGAGGTGGCCTTCACCGGCGGGGTGAACATCTCCGCCCACTGGGCGCCCGCAGAGCTGGGCGCGGCGTGGCGGGATGACGTGCTGCGCATCGAAGGGCCGGCCGTCCACGAGCTGGAGCGGTGCTTCTCCGCCACGTGGCGGATGATGTTCCAGGGCCGCTTCCACCGGCTGACGCGGCGGCTGGAGCGCCTGCGCAACCCGCCGCCCCGCCGCGGCGCGGTGGGGCTGGCGGTGTTGTCCAGTCGGCGAAGCATCCACCGGTCCTATCTGCACGCCATCCGCCGGGCCCGGCGCAGCGTGCTGGTGGCCGCCGCCTACTTCATCCCGGACCGCCGCATGGTGATGGCGCTGCGTGAGGCGGCCCGGCGCGGGGTGGAGGTCCATCTGCTGCTCAACGCGCGCAGTGACCACCCCCTCCTGGAGTTCATGGCCCGGGCCTTCTACGAGCGGCTGCTGGGCGCGGGCGTCCGCATCTTCGAGTGGCAGCGCGGCGTGCTGCACGCCAAGACGGCCGTGGTGGACGGGGTGTGGGGCACCATCGGTTCGTTCAACCTGGAGCGCCTCAGCCTGGCCTTCAATCACGAGGTGAACGCCGTCTTCACCGACGCGCGCCTGGGACAGCAACTGGAGGACTCCTTCCGCACCGACTGCGGGGACTGCCGCGAGGTGACGCTGGCGGAGTTCCGCCGCCGGCCCCTGTGGCAGAAGCTGCTGGAGCGGGCACTGTCTCTGCTTCGCAGAATCATTTGAGCCACGCAGGGCCGCCCCTCAGCGGGGTGCATCCCCGCAGCGCGAAGCGTCCGGCCTTCAATGCGCTCGCAGGAACCCTTTGCAACGCGTCAAAGGGGGGCCTAGAAGTTGCCGCATCCCGCGCAAGGAAGGACGGCACAACACATGACCGACAGTTTCGGCACGAAGTCCCAGCTCAAGGTGGGTTCCGCCACCTATGACCTCTTCAGCCTGGGCAAGCTGGCCAAATCCCACCCGGCGGTGAACCGCCTGCCGTTCTCGCTGAAGGTCCTGCTGGAGAACCTGCTGCGCCACGAGGACGGCCGCGTGGTGAAGCGCGAGCACGTGGAGAAGATGCTGGCCTGGGACCCCAAGGCCACCCCGGACGTGGAGATCTCCTTCCACCCCGCCCGCGTGCTGCTCCAGGACTTCACGGGCGTGCCTGCGGTGGTGGACCTGGCGGCCATGCGCGAGGCGCTGTCCTCCATGGGCGGCAACCCGGACAAAATCAACCCGCGCAACCCGGCCGACCTGGTCATCGACCACTCGGTGCAGATTGATTCCTTCGCGACGTCCGCCGCGTTCAAGGAGAACGCGGAGCTGGAGTTCGAGCGCAACCGTGAGCGGTACGCGTTCCTCCGCTGGGGCCAGAGCGCGTTCAAGGGCTTTGGCGTGGTGCCGCCGGACATCGGCATCTGCCACCAGGTCAACCTGGAGTTCCTGGCGCACGTGACGTTCCGCCAGGGCAGCACCGTGTACCCGGACACGCTGGTGGGCACCGACAGCCACACCACGATGATCAACGGCCTGGGCGTGGTGGGCTGGGGCGTGGGCGGCATCGAGGCCGAGGCCGCGCTGCTGGGCCAGCCCATCACCATGCTGATTCCGCAGGTGGTGGGCTTCAAGCTCTCCGGCAAGCTGCCCGCGGGCGCCACCGCCACGGACCTGGTGCTCACCGTCACGCAGATGCTTCGCAAGAAGGGCGTGGTGGGCAAGTTCGTGGAGTTCTACGGCAGCGGCATGAAGAACCTGTCCCTGCCGGACCGCGCCACCATCGCGAACATGGCGCCCGAGTACGGCGCCACCATCGGCTTCTTCCCGGTGGACGAGGAGAGCCTCAACTACCTGCGCTTCACCGGCCGTCCGGACGACCTCGTCGCCCTCACCGAGGCCTACGCCAAGGAGCAGGGCCTGTGGCGGCGTGACGACGCCGAGGAGCCCCTCTTCAGCGACACGCTGGAGCTGGACCTGTCCACCGTGGTGCCCAGCCTCGCCGGCCCCAAGCGCCCGCAGGACCGCGTGCCCCTCAAGGACATGAAGTCCGGCTACGAGAAGTCGCTGGTGGAGATGCTGTCGGCCGGAAAGAGCAAGAGCGGGGACGAGGGCAAGGCCGCCGCCGCCGCGGTGCCTCCCGAGCGTCTGGCGCAGACCGTCACCGTGAAGAACGGCCGCCAGAGCTACCAGGTGGGCCACGGCGCGGTGGTGATTGCGTCGATTACCTCCTGCACCAACACCTCCAACCCGGCGGTGCTGGTGGGCGCGGGCCTCCTGGCGAAGAAGGCCGTGGAGCGCGGCCTCAACCCGAAGCCGTGGGTGAAGACGTCCCTGGCCCCGGGCAGCCGCGTGGTCAGCGAGTACCTGCGCGACGCCGGCCTGCTGCCCTACCTGGAGGCGGTGGGCTTCCACATCGTGGGCTACGGCTGCACGACGTGCATCGGCAACTCCGGTCCGCTGACGGAGCCGGTGGCCAACGCCGTCACCGAGGGCGACCTCGTGGTGGCCGCGGTCCTGTCCGGCAACCGCAACTTCGAAGGCCGCATCAACCCGCACGTGCGCATGAACTACCTGGCCAGCCCGCCGCTGGTGGTGGCCTACGCGCTGGCCGGCGAGGTGGGCGTGGACCTGGACAGCGCGCCGCTGGGCAACGATCCCAACGGCCGCCCCGTGTTCCTCAAGGACATCTGGCCCACCAACGAGGAGATTCAGGAGGTCATCCGCACCTCCGTGAAGCCGGAGCAGTTCCGCAGCCAGTACGCCAACGCCATGGAGGGCGACGCGCTCTGGCAGCAGCTGCCGGTGGGCAAGGGCGCCACGTTCCAGTGGGACGACAAGTCCACCTACGTGCGCAAGCCGCCCTTCTTCGAGAACCTGCCGAAGGAGCCCAAGCCCGCGCAGGACATCCATGGCGCGCACGTCATGGCGCTGCTGGGTGACTCCGTCACCACGGACCACATCTCCCCCGCGGGCAACATCGCCAAGGCGAGCCCGGCGGCCAAGTACCTCATGGCCAACGGCGTGGAGCCCAAGGACTTCAACTCCTACGGCGCGCGCCGCGGCAACCATGAGGTGATGGTGCGCGGCACCTTCGCCAACATCCGCCTGAAGAACCTGCTGGTTCCGGGCGTGGAGGGCGGCGTCACCGTCCACATCCCCACGCGCGAGCGGATGAGCATCTACGACGCGTCCATGAAGTACCAGGCGGAGGGCACGCCGCTGGTGGTGCTGGCGGGCGCGGAGTACGGCACCGGCTCCAGCCGTGACTGGGCGGCCAAGGGCACCATGCTGCTGGGCGTGAAGGCCGTCATCGCCAAGAGCTTCGAGCGCATCCACCGCTCCAACCTGGTGGGCATGGGCGTGCTGCCGCTCCAGTTCGAGGCGGGCCAGGACGCGGCGTCGCTGGGCCTCACCGGCCACGAGAAGTTCGATATCACCGGCGTGGCGCAGGACCTGGCGCCGCAGAAGAAGCTCACCGTGAAGGCCACGGGGGAGAGCGGCACCAAGGAGTTCACGGTGGTGTGCCGCATCGACACGCCGAACGAGCTCGACTACTACCGCCACGGCGGCATCCTGCAGTACGTGCTCCGCCAGCTGGCCAAGGCCTAGCGCGGAGTCGAAGGAACCGGCGCCCTGCTTTCCTCGGCGGGCGCCGGTAGCACCGCGGCCCGGAGTGTCCCTGGTGGCGCTCCGGGCCGTCGTGTCTTCACGGCTCGCGCAGGCGGGCCCAGGCGGCGCGGTAGCGGGCCAGGCGCTCGGCGTCCCTGGGCGTCACCGCGGCCAGCCGCCGCACGTCCATGTTGTCTTCCAGGTCCGCCAGCTTCACGCGGCGGGCGAGCGCCAGCGGGCGCAGCCGTTCGATGAAGGCCTCGTATGTCTCGTCCTGGCGGCGGGTGAGCGCGTCCAGCGCGCCCAGGACGGCTTCCGGGTAGCCCAGCTCGCGCAGGCGCTCGAGCGTGTAGGGCGTGTCCTCCACCACGTCGTGGAGGATGGCCACCGTGCGCTCCTCGTCCGTGTCCAGCCGCATCATCACTCGCAGCGGGTGGAGGATGTACGTCTGGCCGGCCTTGTCTCGCTGGCCGTGGTGCGCGGCCACCGCGAGCGCGATGGCGTCTTCGAGTGCGGGCATGCCCGTCTTCTAACGCCCAACGCCCTCCCCAGGCGAGCGGGGAGGGCGGCGGCGGGCCTTCACGTCACGGCAGGCAGCGGGCCGCGTCCTCGTGACGGCAGGCGTGCTGCTCCTGGGTGAGGGGCAGCTCGTACACGTTCTGCAGCACCTCGCTGTTCTCCGACACGTCCACCGAGGTGGCCTGCCGCTGCCCGGGCTCCTGCATGATGGCGCTGTATTTCACGCTGCCCGTGGGCGAAATCATCACCGCGGTGGCGGGCTCGGGCGGCGGCGACAGCACCGCGCGCTCCTGGTAGCGGGCGTTCTCGAAGGACGCGGCGCAGTTGGGCAGGCCGCTGAGGAAGTCCGCCTGGTAGAAGCGGGCCCGGGCCGCGGTGCTGCTGCACACCTCGCCGTCCTGCGACGGGTAGATGACGTTCCACAGCGTGCAGCTGGCCACCGTGGCCGCGCCGCCCGCCGTCTTGTGGGTGTGGTTGTCCGTGTACTCCAGCATCCAACCTTTGCCGTCGGGCAGGGCGCCCGTGGCGGAGCAGGCGCCGGAGGCGTCGCAGGTGATGTTCGTCACGTCCACCAGGTCACCGCTGGTGTCGTTGTCGCCAGTGCGGTCGCTCAGGCGCTCCGCGTCGAACTGGCTCGCCGTCAGGGGGCCCTCCGCGGAAACAGCGGTGGCGTCCTCGGCGAAGGTCTGCCCGGCCACGCCGTACACGCGCACGCCGTAGAAGCGGTTCTTCCCGATGGCGTTGACGCTGCGGGTCAGCTCCAGGTCCGCGAAGTTGGGCGCCACGTTGCTCACGTCGAGACAGCGGAAGTTGCCCGCGGCGTCCTTGCCACACTCCACGCGCGCGGGGCTCATGGAGGTGTAGTCCTGGGGCGCCCCCGGGCAGGAGCGGGCCTCGTGCCGGGTGAACCGGGCGGACACCACCGTCTGGCCCGGGTCGCCGCAAGCGGGTTGCGAGGCCGTCCCGCGCGTCAGCGTGGACTGCGCCAGCCCCCGCTGCGTCCACTGGTGCCGCGACTGGGTGATGTTTTCGCCGATGCGGTCCACGCGGTAATCCACTTCTACGTTGCCGCACCCGTAGCGCGCGCAGGCCTGCGGGTTGTCGAAGCGGCAGATGCCGGCCTGGTCATCCAGCAGCGCGTAGCGGTCTCCCGTGCCGACGAGCGCGCGCATGGCGCCCGTGCCCGGCTGAATGCCGATGGAGGGCACGTAATAGAAGGGCCACGTGCGCGTCAGGCTGGTGCCCGGGACGCCCGAGGGGCCCACGGAGTCCCGGTCCATCTGGAAGGCGCGCGCGGCGCTCCAGTTGCGGATGAGTTTCGTGGAAGGGTCCAGCGCGCCGGGCACGGACATGCGCGCCACCCAGAGCTGGCCGCGCATGTCACCGAAGACGGCCGTGTCGAAGAAGCCATCCTGCTGCACGTTGCCCGCCACGCCGTAGTCCACCAGCGCCACGGGCGCCGCCACGCTGTGGGTGAGGTGCCGCGCGGGCCCGTGCTGCTCGCCGGTGGCGTTCGGGTCGTATTCGAACTTCCACCACAGGTTGTCGGTGCGGCCATTCACCTCGGGGGACCACGCGTCCACCATGTAGATGCCGCGGCCCTTCTCCTGGCCGGGGGACCAGCCGCCCGACAGGGCCACCATCCACCGCTCCTGGGTCTCCGCGTTGTAGCGGGACACGGCGCCGGGCGCGGTCCCCGCCTCCACCAGCACGGGGCCAATGGGCGGCGGCTTGGGGCTGAGGGAGAAGAGCGTCTTGCCGAAGAGGGCGGCCTCCGGGGAGTCCGGCTGCGGGTACATCCACTGCATCCGGGGCGGGCCGAAGCGGCCGGTGCCCGCGTCCGCGCGCAGCTCAAGCGCCAGGTAGTGCACGCCGCCGCGTCCCTCTGAAATCACCGCCATCGTGTGGTACTCGTCGGACTGCTTGATGCCGTCCGCCTGCGAGCCGCCCGAGCCGTCCGCCCACACGTCGCGCACCATGATGTCGCCGTCCACGTAGTACTGGTGGCCACTGGCCATCTCATGCAGGCGCGAAAGCAGGTCCGGCGGGATGAAGGCCCACTCCTCCTCGCCGGTGCTGGGCGCGTACTCAATCATGGGCATGCCGCCCGCGCAGTTGTCGCCGCTGGCGGCGCTGTCGCGGAAGGCGTGCAGCATGCCGTCGTTGGCGCCCACCAGCACCAGCTTGTCCCGGCGGCGGTAGCGGTGCAGGTACGCGTCATACGCGTCCACCTCCACGGTGTTGCCGCAGCGGCTGATGTCCTCCGTGGCGAGCGGCGTGGGCGACACGCCCAGTTGCTGGCTGTAGAGCGTGCGCGTGCACTGATTGCTCATGCCCAGGTTGCACAGGAACTTGTCCATGGGCGGGTCCACCAGCACCGGCGCGGAGTGGAAGATGTCGCCCAGCACGGAGCGGCGCACCTCGGCCCGGTCGCCGTTGCCGTCCTCGTCCGCCAGGTCCTGGCCGCGCACGTATTGGATGAGCGCGCGCACGCAGAGGTCGTCCAGCCACGTCTGCGCCTGCGCCACGCTGCCGAAGCCGGGCACCGTGACGCCCATGGCCGCGGCGGCCAACTGGGGCGTCAGCCGGAGGCCCGCCAGCAACGTGCCCGGGTCGATGTCCAGGGGGCTCAGCGACTGCACCTTCGGGCACGCGGGGGTGCCGAGGATGCCGAGGTAGCTCTTCAGCGCCTCGCGGTTGTCCACGGTAAACTCGATGGGCGTCGCAGTGTTGTCCGCGGCGGTGATGCGCCCGTCCTGGTTGCTGTCCGTCACCGTGTAGATTTTCCGGCTGTCCAGGGACCGGGCCAGCAGCGCGCGGCGCGCCTCCCAGAATTGGTTGGCCGGGGTGCTGCCGCCGTCCTTGACGAAGTTGCCTGACGAGTCCTCGACGACGATGTCCCCGTCCCGGTCCACGACGAAGATGTCGTCCATGTCCCCGTCGCCGTTCTTGTCCACGCCTTCCACGAACTCGTTGAACTGGTTGAAGCGCCACAAATCTCCGCGCCAGGCGCTGTCACCCGAGGCGGGCGACATGCGCGGCATCAGCGCGCTGAGCGTGGAGCTGCCCGTCTGGAACGAGGAGATGGCCGCCGCGGCGAACGCGACGTTGCGGTTCTGCACGTCGTCGACGATGGACTGGAGCGCCGTCTTCAGCTGGCTGGAGTTGGTGGCCGCGTAGAAGCGCCCGCCGCCCGCGTCCGCGGTGACGCGCAGCAGGTTGATGGCCTGCGTGTTCGTCAGCGCGAAGCCCACGGTGTAGGTGGCCACCTGCTGCGCTCCATCCAGCTCCGGCCGCAGGTCATGCGTCCACATCCACTTGGCGATGCGGTGGATGTGGCTGCTGGAGCCGCCGCTGGTGTTGCCCTGGCCGGCCGCCGCGCAGTTGTTGCAGGGGACGTTGAGGTCCCGCACCTGGGAGGGCACCTGGGCGGAGCTGCCGCTGGGCTCGTTGGGCTCACCGTCCGTGAGCAGGATCATGGCGTTGAAGCCGCAGGTGAAGCAGGTGGCGGCCCGTCCAGGCGAGTCCTCGTCGTCGAAGTCCGAGTCACGCAGGTAGTCGCTGCCGAACCAGCCAGGGAACGGGTCGTCCCCGGAGGAGCGGAAGTAGGTGCTGGCGCCCCACATGGCCTGCGTCAGCGGCGTGCCCGTGTTGAAGCGCAGCCCGCGGTTCATCTTGAGGAGCAGGTTGTTGCGGTGGTTGTCACGCTCCGCGCCGCTGAGCGACTGGTCACACCGGGGGCCGAAGCGCTCGAAGCGCACCACGTCCTGGTTGCTCCACTTCACCGTGTCGCTGGCGGCGCTGCTCGCGGAGAACGTCACCACGCCGAAGCGCGTGCGCTCCGAGTCCTTGAGCACCTGGCTGATGACGTTGACGGCGGAGTGGCCGCGCGGCGAGTAGAAGTTGAGGAAGTTGCCGGCCGCCACGCGCGCGTCGTGCTTGTACTGGAAGTAGCCCTTCGTCGCGAGGCACTGCGCGCACGCGGCGCGCGCCGCGGGCCGGTTGCCGCCGTTTCCGGTGCCCACCAGGTTGGAGCATGCCGCCGCCGCGTTGTCGCTGATGACGGTGTTGGGCGGTGGCTGGTCGAAGCGCACGGGGTTGAGGTTCATCCCGAAGCTGGCCTGCGTGCCGCTGCCGTTGCCGTCGAAGCGGTAGTAGCTGGACGGCACGAACCAGGGTGAGTCCTGGTTGGTCAGCGACAGCCACATGCGCGGGTACTCGACGTTGGCGTCGTAGTTCAGCGCGTCGATGTTCTCCTGGCGGCAGCCCGGGGACTGCCCGTTCTGGTTCTCGTCGAAGCTGTAGTAGTCGTTGTTGCTCCAGGCGATGGGCCAGTACGCCATGGAGCCCGACGTATCCAGGATGAGCAGGATGTTGGGCGGGCCGCTGGGGCTGGTGAAGAAGCGCTCGTCGCTGCCGCGGGCGGGGTTGAGCAGCGCGTCCAGGCGGGAGGTGGACTGCAGGCTGCAAGACGCCGGGTCCTGCGCGAGCGCGCCAGGGGCGGCCAGCAGCACGGTCAGGGCCGTCAAGGTGGAGAAGAGTGCCTTCATGGGGGGGCTCTCGGGGAAGGGCGGTGTCGAAGGGGTCAGATGCCGAAGCGGAAGACGAACTCGGTCTCGGCCTGCCGGCCTCCGGGTTCGTCACACATGACGACCACGCGGTAGTAGCTGCCGCCGGCCGTGCCTTCTCGGAGGGTGTTGGCCGCGTCGCTCACCTGGTCCTTGCCGCTGCTGAACGAGGACGAGGCGAGCACCGCCGCCGTGGGCGCCGACGCGGTGTCACCCAGGTGGGCGGTGCGCATGACGCTGCTGTCGGCGACGACCTGGTCGTCTTGCAGCACCTGCTCCAGGCTGATGTTGGTGACGGGCACCGCGCCGGTGCCGAACACCTTCAGCCGCGACAGCAGGTAGCGCCGCGCCGTCTCCGCGCAGGCCTCCACGCGGTCGCTGCGCGTCTTGGCCACGGCGGCGGACTGGTTGCGGCCGGTGAAGGTGATGGCGCCCACCACGAGCAGCAGCAGCACCGTCAGGGCAATCAGGGTGATGGCCAGGGCGCTGCCCCGGCGTGAGGCGAAGTGAGTCATGGTGGCTAGCCTCCCCAGACGTTCTTGAGGTCACCGGCGACGCCAGCGGCGCGCAGCTCGGGGATGAAGAACGCGCGGGACGTCATGTTGGGAATGCGGACGGACGTCTCCACGGTGGTGCGGAAGTACGTGTCCTCGGGGTTCACCGGCTCCGCGTTGAAGAGCTTGCGGGCCTGGTTCTTCGTGCCGGAGGGCAGCTGGCGCACCGAGCGCACCGTGAGGCCCACGCCCACCGAGCGGATGTTGGCCGGGTTCATGTTGTAGCGCAGGGGCGCGTCATACGGCGTGCTGTACGTGGGCGCCGGAACGTCGGCGTCGTACTTGGGCAGCACGACGGAGTCCTCGTCTCCCAGCACCCAGGCCATGCCGCTGCCCACGGCGCCGTCGGGCGCGGGCAGGCCGGCGCAGCATGCGGAGTTCGCGGGCGGCCGGTTCATCAGGTAGCTGACCTGGAAGGACTCTACGTCCGCGGCGATGGGGTCGAAGTCGGCGTTGTCCGCCCAGCCGTGCTTCACCACCAGGTAGGGGCGCCCCCCGTGCTCCTCCACGCGCAGCCGCTTCTCATGCACCAGCATGACGAAGGGCACGCGGCCGGCGTCCGACATGCAGGCGCTGGGCACGTCGCCCGGGAGGCCCGCGGCGAGCGCGGTGTCCAGCGTGGCGGTGGTGCCGTCCGCGGGCACGTCCGCCGTCAGGCGTCCCAGGAAGTAGTCCTGGCCACCCGGACAGGCCACCAGGACCGCCTGGCCCTGGCGCAGCGGCTGGCCGAAGGTCGCGGCGGAGTCCAGCGTCAACTGGTAGGGCGGCGCCCCGGCGCCGTTGAGCTGGCCGTGGCGCAGGAACATCGGGTCGCGGTAGCGGAAGGCCAGGTCGTCGGTGACGAAGGTGCCCCAGTCCTCCACTTCCTCGGTGTAGTTGTCCTTGCGAGCCCCCGGCAGGCCCGCCGTGTCGAAGTCGAAGGCGATGGCCGGGTCCAGCCCGTAGCCCGCGTAGCGCAGCGTGCGGTTGAGGTAGTCGGTGCCCACGCGGCTGCCTTCGACGGCCGTCTTGGAGACGGTGTTGTTCTGGAAGATGTTGTTGACGGCGATGATGGTCCCCGCCACCGCCAGCAGCACCACCGAGGAGACGGTGATGCCCACCAGCAACTCGATGAGCGTGAAGCCGCGTCGCGCGTGTGTCCTGGGCGTGCTCACAGCTCCACCCCCGCGCCGTTCTCCGCCGGGTTGTAGAGCGCGACGAACTGCTTGACGTAGCGGCGCTGACCGGCGCTGCGGAAGGACACCACCACCGCGACCGAGTCGATGGCCTGCGCCGGCGTCCAGACGAGGACGCGGCGGTAGTACTCGCTCTCCTCCGGCGAGTAGCCCGGCACCACGCGGAGCAGCGGGTCGCCGGTCCCCGTCTCGAAGGCGTCCAGGTCCACGACGCAGGCGTCGGGCAGGGTAGAGAGGCCGCCGGCCAGCTCGAGCGTCTCCGCGGCGCCGGCGCAGCGCGCGCTGGACAGCGGCCCGGTACCGGCGAAGAGGCGGGAGCGGCCCTGGAGCTGGAGGCCGGAGCGCACCTGCGAGGCGATGGCGCTGGCCTGCGACAGGCGGTTGGCGGCGGCGTTCTGCTGGCTGGCGAAGATGAGCCCGCCGAAGACGCCGCTGATGCCCATGGCGAGGATGGCGGCGGCCACCAGGCCTTCGATGAGCGTGGCGCCGCGCACGCGGGCACGGCGGGATGCGGGATTCAGGCGCCTCATCGGTTGACCCTCATGTCGACGAAGCCGACGGGCGCGGAGACGGCGAAGAGGTATTCGCGCTGCCCGTCGGTGGAGAGAAGTGCCAGCGACGCGGCCCGGTTCACGGTGTCGTTGCCAGCGGGGATGACGGGCTGGCCCGCGCCGTCCACGAAGCGCGCGGAGCCGTCACCGCGGAAGACGATGGCGCCACGCCGCGGCGCGCCGCTGCAGAAGCTGCAGTCCGTGGCGGCCAGGCCCTCGAAGATGCCGGTCCACGCCAGGTTGCCGCTGGCGCCGAAGCGCACGGTGCGCTGTGAGTAGCGGTCCAGGTACATGGCGTCCATCAGCCGGCCCTGCGCCGCAGTGGGCTGGATGTCCAGCGGCGGTGAGAAGGTGTTGAAGCTCAGCTGCCCGGCGGGGGCCGCGGCGGTTCCGAAGTCGCGCAGGCGGTCCTCCACCAGGAACCAGGCTCCGTTGCCGGCGCCGGCCTGGCCCTCCGGATTGATGTCCGGGTAGATGATGAGCCACACGTCGGCCTGGCGGTCCACGGCGCGGGCCCGGGCCTCGGCGAGCGCGCCGGACAGGTCGGCGGCCGCGTTCTGCGGGCTCGTCCGCGCGCTGAGCTGCGCGTAGCCCGCGTAGGCCAGCGCGGCCAGCACCGCGATGATGGCGAGGACGATGCTGACCTCCAGCAGCGTCATTCCGCGTGCGTCGCGCCGGCTCACTTCGCGACCTCCACGCGCACGCTCAGGGGCTGCTTGATGCCCTGGCGCCACACGAGCACCTCGGACACGCCCAGGCTCAGCCCCTGGACCATGATTTGGTTCGGCTCACCGAGCGACGCCTCGACCACCGCGGCGGCCTGGACTCTCACGCGCTCGGCGTTCTCCACGATGAGCTGCGTCTGATGAAGGGGCGCCACCCGCACCACCAGGCCGGAGGGCTGCGCGTTCTTTGCCTCGACGGCGTAGTCCGGCTCGAGGGCGGCGTCCTGGGCCCACGCGGCGGAGGCGGCCAGCGTCAGCGCCAGGGGTGCCCACAGCTTCCAGCGGGGCGCGCGGGAACGGTACTTCTGGGAAGGCGTCGAAAAAACCGTGAGCAAGGGCATGGGGGAATGTCCTGCGGGCACAATGACCCCTGGGGGCTGGGGTAGTGGAGACACGCAGGGTGTATCTGCACACCGCGTGCCTCCCTGCTTGGCGAGCCAAGCCCCCGACACTCCACGGCGAATTTCCGGGAGGAGGTCCTTCCGAGCAGCAGACGACCTTGCAACGTCTGCGAGCCCGCAAACTTTAGGCGCACCCAGACTGTCCGACGACAGGGTGACTGGAGTCTGAATGGACCCGGGTTACCAGCCGGATTTGCTGTTTCTCAGGGCCTTCTTTTCGGAGGTGCGCTTCTTGCCCTCCAGGCGCCGCCGCTTGGAGCCGGCGGTGGGCTTGGTGGCCCGCCGCACCTTGGGCACGAAGGTGAGGACCTTGAGGCCCTCGCGCAGGCGCTCCAGCGCCACGCCCTTGTTCTGCACCTGGCTGCGGCGCTCGGTGGCGCTGACGGACAGCTCGGTGGGAGCGTGCGTGAGGCGCACGCCGCTGGCGGTGGTGTTGCGGTGCTGGCCCCCCGGGCCCGAGGCGATGAAGTAGTCCACCTCGCACGCCTTCAGGAGGGCCTCGTCGTCCAGCTTGAGGGCGTCCAGCGCGGCCTGCCGGCGGGTGGGTGAGATGCTCATGGCTGTCTTCAAGGTAACCCTCCCTGGCCTCTTCGTGCACCGCTGTCGTGCGGGCGGGCCCCGGCGCCGGACGGGGGCCCGCCGTTCGTCTGACGGGCGGGGCAGATTGAGCGGGTGGGCTTTCGAATTGATGCGTGGCGGTGCTAGCGCACGTTGACGGTGGTGCCCGTGCTGGCCAGCCGGCCGTCCTCGCTGGTGGCGATGATGGAGGCGGCGACGGGCACGCGGGTCATGCCGCGGTCGGTGTCGATGTAGGGCTCCACGAACGTCTGGTCCGCGGGGATGGTGACCGTGGGCATGCTGATGCGGCGGGTGGGCGACTCCAGCGCGACGGTGACGGGGCCGGTGAAGCCCTCCGCTCGCGTCACGGTGATGCGCACCTTCTCGTTCTGACCGGCGAAGAGGTTTAACTGGCGAGGCTCGATGGTGACGGAGAAGTCCGGCTGGGCCACGGGCGGCGGGAGGATGACGAGGAAGATGTTGGCGCTGGTCGCGAACGTCTCCGTGGCGTTGGTGGCCACCAGCAAGGCGCGCATCATTCCCTGGGCCTGCGTGTCCTGCGCCACCGCGTAGGTGGCGGTCGTGGTGACGCTGGCCTCGCCTTCGGGCAGGACGATTTCCGGCGCGAGCGTCACGCCCTCGGGCGCATTCTGGAGGTTGATGCGGAACTCGCTCTGGTCGTCGCCCTCGCGAAGCACGGTGATGTCCACCGGGAGGCTCTCACCTGGAATGGCGGTGAGGGTGTCGGGGATGTCAAAGGCCATGCGGAAGAAGGGCCCGGTGCCGCCGCAGGACAACGCGAGCGCGCTGCCGACGAGGAACAGGCTCCCGATGAGGGGCCGGCGGATGGAGGGGGTCATGTTCTTGAGTCTCCTGGTGCGTGCCAGCATCCGCCCCCCGTGCCACCCGGGCAAGCCGCTCCAGAGCAGGCGGGCTCGGCGAGGCCGCCGGCGCGTGTGAGAAATCGACCGGGGGCGTAGACCCGGGGGCGAGGTCAGCCGTTTCCAACCTCGCTGCCGCCGTCCCATTCCCTTGGAGAACGCCATGGACCGCAAGTCCCTGTCGCGCGCCGCGCTGTCGGCCGCGCTCGTCACCGCTCTGTCCGCCGCCCTGGCCCAGGCCAGGGAGAGCCCGATTCTCAAGCCCGTGGAGAAGCCCGCGCCCGCCAGGACGGCGACGCCGGCCGCCCAGGCGAAGCCCGCTCCGGACCAGAAGCCCGCGCAGCCGGCGCCTTCCCAGCAGCAGGTCCCCGCCGCCGCCCGGCCGGAGATCGAGGTGGTGTTCGTGCTGGATACGACGGGCTCGATGAGCGGGCTGCTGGAGGGGGCGAAGCGGAAGATCTACTCCATCGCCTCGCGCATCGCGCAGGGCCGCCCGACGCCGCACCTGAAGGTGGGGCTGGTGGCCTACCGTGACGTGGGCGACGACTACGTGACGAAGCGCTTCGACCTGAGCGACGACCTGGACACGGTGTTCGCGAACCTGCGCAAGTTCGAGGCGGGGGGCGGCGGGGATACGCCCGAGCACGTGGGGCGCGGCCTGGGCGAGGCCGTGTCCAAGTTGTCCTGGAGCCAGAACCGCGAGGTGATGAAGGCCATCTTCCTGGTGGGGGACGCGCCCCCCGCGCAGCGCAACGACGACTGGGACTTCAAGCACTGGGCGAAGAAGGCCCGGGAGAAGCACATCGTCGTGAACACCGTGCGGTGCGGCGGGAACGCCGAGACGGAGACGTCGTGGCGGTTCGTGGCGAAGCTGACGGACGGCACCTTCGACTCCATTGACCAGGGCGGTGGCATGGTCGCCGTCGCCACGCCGTATGACGCGGAGCTGGCGAAGGTGAACGCGGAGCTGTCCACCAAGACGCTCTACACGGGCCGCAGGGAGGTCCAGGCGGAGAACATGGCGCGCGCCGCTTCCATGGGGGCGCTGGCGCCGGAGGCGGCGGCCGAGCGCATCAGCTACATGAAGAAGACGCGCGGCCGTGGGGCCGCGGGAGCCCCCGCGAGCAGCGCGCCCAAGGCGGTGGGCGGCGCGGTGGACCTGGTGGAGGCGCCGTCCGCGCTGGCGAGCGTGAAGGCGGACGAGCTCCCCTCCGAGCTCAAGGGCATGTCCAAGGAGGCGCAGGTGGCGAAGGTGAAGGCGCTCTCCGAGGAGAAGAAGTCGCTGGAGAAGAAGGCGGAGGCGCTGGCCGCCGAGCGCGAGGCGTGGCTGACGAAGAACGCCCCCGAGAAGGATGACGCCTTCGACGCCAACGTGATGAAGGGCGTGAAGGCGCAGGCCGCCCGGCACGGCATCGCCTACTGAGCGCGATGGAGGTGGGGACCCGGAGGCCGCGGACGCGCTTGCAGGCGTCCGCGGCTTGCGCGTGTCAGGCGTGGGCGCGCGCGCTCCCCCGGCGCCGGATGGACGGCCTCCGGGAGCAGCCTGTCCGCCGTGTGGGCTACTCCCGCGTCACCGCCTGGAGGACGACCTCCCGCCGCCGCTCCAGCAGCCGCAGCGCCAGGGGGAGCACGCCGCGATACAGCGCCACGTTCAGCGCGGCGGCCAGGAGAATCATCGCCGCGGTGTGCCAGGTGGGGCCTTCCTTGCCCGCGAGCCTGAGCGCCCAGCCGAAGGGCATGCAGCCCGCGCTGGCCGCGAGGATGCCCAGCATGGAGGCCGTCAGCGGCACCTTGTCCCGCCGCTTGAGGCTCGCGTGGAACTTCACCGGGAAGTACAGCGACAGGAAGTTGCCCGCGGCCAGCAGCATGGGCACCACGGCCGTCACGGCCGCCATGGCGCACAGCAGGTCCAGCCCGGTGCCGAAGCCGAAGTACACCCGATAGAAGAGCGCCACCAGCGCCGCCATCCCGAGCGCCGCCGCGCCCTGCACCTGGTTCTTCGCGCGCAGCACCTCCGCCAGGTCCAGGGGCGCCGCCAGGAAGGCCGCGAAGCCCTGTCCGTCATACGCGAAGGTGTTCTGGGAGAACGTGGACGCAATCACCACCGCGCCGTAGATGCACAGGCCGCCCATCAGCCACGCATCCGCCGCGCCGCCCAGGAGGAACACGAACAGGTCCCGGCCGGACAGCAGCTTCAGCAGGATGGCCAGGATGAAGGGCACCGACGCCAGCAGCCGCGCGCGCGGGTTGCGCCACAGGTCCAGGGCCTCGCGCGTCACCAGCGTGGTGTAGCGCGTCCGCGTGGTGGCGAACGGGTTGCTGTCGCCCGAGTCCTTGCTTGAGCCCCCCGCGCGGCCCGCCTGCCGGTGGAAGCGCATCAGCAGCGCGTAGGCCACCGCCATGCCCACGCCCGCGAAGAAGAGCAGCGCCGCCGCCTCCAGCATGGCCACCCGGGGCCGGTGCCAGGCGAGCTGCGCCAGCGCGTCTCCGAAGAGCCCCGGGGGCACGCGGCCCAGCGCCACCGCCGCGTTGATGATGAGGGACATGTCCAGGGCGTCCACGCCCGCCTCGCCCACCGCCGTCAGCCACGAGGTGTCGATGGGCGGAATGAACGACGCGCCCAGGAGGAAGAGCGCCAGTCCGCCGCCCATGATTTCCGCGCTGTGCTTCGCCCGCAGCACGTTGATGACGGCGTACAGCGCCACCCGGCTCCAGGCCGCGCACAGGAGCGCGAAGAGGACGTAGAGCACCACCGCCAGCCACGGCATGTACAGCACGCGGACGGACGCGAAGCCCAGCGCGGCCCCGGTGAGCGGCGCGTAGAAGACGAGCGCGCGCGGCTCGAAGAGGCTGGCCACCGTCGACGCGATGAGCAGCCGGAAGGGGGAGATGGGGAAGGCGGCGTAGCGGCTCAGCTCGGAGTGGTCATCCACGCCCGCGGAGAGCAGCGGCCACGTCACCCACACCGAGAAGGTGACGAAGCACAGCAGGTTGAGGATGAAGAAGGGCCATACGTTGCTCTGCGCGATGGGCCGCAGCCGCATCAGCGTGAAGAACGTCAGGCCCAGGAAGAGGCCCGGCGCGCTCGACGCGGCGAAGGCGGCCACCGCGAGCAGCCGGCTGCGTCCGGGACCCTGGTTCAACCCGATGTCGAAGCGCAGCCCCCACAGCAGCCACAAGTGCCGGAAGAAGCCAGGCACGGCGGGGCGGCTCATGCGGTCTCCTGGCGCAGCGGCGTCACGGACTCGGGCGCCTCGCCGTAGAAGGACAGGCGCGCGTTGCGCGAGGCCGGCACGGAGATGAGCTTCTCGAACACCGCCTCCAGCGAGGGGCACTCGTAGCGCGACAGCAGCGAGCCCACCGGCCCCTGGTCCAGCATGCGGCCGCCGCGGATGATGCCCGCGTGCGTGGCCAACCGCTCGGCGATCTCCAGCACGTGCGTGGTGAGCAGCAGCGTCACCCCGCGGCGGCTCAGCTCGCGCAGCAGCTCGCGGATGACGCCGGCGGCCAGCACGTCGATGCCCTCGAAGGGCTCGTCCAGCAGCACCAGCTCCGGCGCGTGGATCAGCGCCGCGGCGATGGCGAGCCTCCGGCGCATGCCCTTGGAGTACTCCGCCACCAGCGCGCCCGCCTTGTAGGTGAGCTCCGTCAGCTCCAGCAGCTCCGTGGCCCGCGCCGCGGCCTCGTCGCCGTCCAGCCCGTACATGCGCGCGCAGAAGGTGAGGTACTGCCGGCCGGTGAGCCGCTCGAAGAGGCTCAGCTCTTCCGGCACCACGCCGACGCGGCGCTTCACTTCCATGGGCCTGGCCACCGCGTCCACCCCGAGCATGCGGATGGTGCCCGCGTCGGGGCCGTACACCCCCGTCAGCAGGGCGATGCTGGTGGACTTCCCGGCCCCGTTGGGGCCCAGGTACGCGTAGAAGGCGCCGCGGGGAATCTGCAGGTCCAGGCCGTTGAGCGCGCTGAAGCCGCCAAAGCGCTTCTGCAGGCCGCGGGCGTCGACCGCCAGGTCATCAGTGGGAGAGGGCGTCATGGAATGCCCTCCATCTCACCCGAGCCCGGCACCGGGGGACAATCCCCACCCGTCAACAGGGGGATGCCGCCGGCTCCTACGATGCCGGCTCAGTGGACGAGCGACATCTCCGGCGGACCGGCGATCTGCTGCACCGTCATCCGCACCTTGTCCAGGTCCACGGGCTTGGAGATGTAGCCCGCGGCGCCCACGAGCTCGGCCTCCCATTCGAAGCCGTAGCCGGAGATGATGATGATGGGCAGACCGCGCGCACGGGGCATCTTCTTGAGCGCGTCGAGCAATCCCCAGCCGCTCATGACCGGCATCCGGAGGTCGAGCAGCACGGCGGAGGGCATGGCGCCCTCCAGCAGGTCCAGCGCCTCGCGGCCGTTGGCCGCCTGCACCGTGGGATAGCCCATTTCCTCGAGGGCATCGCAGATGAGCGTGCGGTGGCTCGCGTCGTCGTCGACGACCAGGATGTGGGACATGGCAGGGCCTCGGAAGCTGCGGCTTGGGTGTCGCGCCGCGAAATTCTATGGGCAGGATGATGGGAACTCCTCTTCCATTCCGGAAGGGGCCCCGATGCTTTTCAACAGCGAACGGCCCGTGAGGACGAGGCTTGCATCCGGGGCCGGATGCGCGCGGGGCTCACGCTCCGTAGAGCTGGAGTGCATTCTGCCCCAGGAGGCCCGCGAGCACCGCGTCATCCCACTTCATCCCCAGCAGCGTCCGCAGCTCGCGGTCCCACGCGTAGGGGATGTTGGGGAAGTCCGTGCCGTAGAGGATGCGCTCGGGCCGGACCTCCAGCGCGCGGCGGGGGAGGGGGACGGGGAAGTACCCGGCCAGGGCCATGGTGGTGTCCAGCCAGAGGTTGTCATGCCGCTCGAGCAGCCGCGCGTAGGCGTCGAACTCGTCCGCGCCCAGGTGGGGCACGCACAGCTTCAGCGTGGGATGGTCCTTCAGCACCCGCTCCACCCGCTCCGCGGCGCAGAGCGCGTAGGTGTCGCGGGGGTAGTGGGGACTGGAGGGCTCCCGTCCCGCGTGCATGACGAGCGGACGGCCTGCCTTCGCGCACGCGGCATACACCTCGTGAAGGTGCGGCGCGTCAGGGGAGAAGGCCTGGACGTGGCAGTGAATCTTCACCCCGCGCAGGCCCGCGGCGAAGGCCTCTTCCAGCACGGCCGTGGCGTCGGGTTCCCCCGGGAGCACGGTGGCGAGCCCCAGCACCCGAGGCTCTTCCCGGGCCACCTCCGCCACGTAGGCGTTGAGCGCGCGGGCCATGCCCGGCCGGTGGGCGTAATGCAGCGCCACCACCCGGTGGACGCCTCGCGACAGGAGGAAGGACACGACCTGCCGCGTGTGCAGCTTGTAGCGGATGGGCCAGCCGTACTGGTCGAACCAGCGCCACACCGCGTCGAACACCCGGTCCGGGAAGAGGTGGACGTGGGCGTCCACCACGGGAGGCAGCCCTTCGGGCAGGCGAGCGCCCTCCGCGTCCTGGAGGGCGGGCATGGGCATGCGGATGCCGGCGTCCCGCCACGTGGGCGCGGAGGCCAAGCAGGGCGCGGGCACGTCAGCGTCGGAGTCGGTGGCCATGCGCGCCACCCGTCTACGCCTTCTTGCCGCTGTCGTCCTCGTCGCCGTCGGTCCGTCGCAGGTAGGTGTTGTGCGAGTACCCCTGGCGGGACAGCCGCTGCGCCTCGATGGCGTCCGCGACCTTGGAGCAGACCTGGCCCAGCATGCGCAGCGACTCCGCGAGGAGCCGCTCGGCATGGTCCTGGGCGTCGGCGGCCTGGATGGTGGTGCGCTCTTTGCGGAACAGCCCGGGCAGCTTCATCTCCCCCAAAGCATAGGTGACGCACTGCTCCCGTGCCACCGCCCCGCGAGGCGGGCCTTAACCACGTTGACGACCCGCTCAATTTACATTTTTGAGCAGTTGCCCCTGTTCCCTCGCCTGGATGCCTGCCATGTGTGCCCCTAACCCATTGGAGTTTCAGGGTTTTGACGAATTTTCAAGTGAGGGGATGACACGGAGTTAATCCGGCCCTACATTGGATTCCGTTGGATTTACAGCAGAGGAGCTGCGCATGGCTTACGACGGCGAGCTGGTGAAGATGGAGAACGGTCGCTGGGCGCGGTTCCAGCGGTGCCAAGTGTACCGCCCGGGCGTCGAGGACGCGGGCGAGACGATGCTGCTGATCGCCGTGGAGCTCGAGGAGCGCTATCAGCGCCAGCTCGACGAGGCGGCGGACTCCCTGGCCCAGTACCGCTATCAGGGCGTCCCCGTGCAGGTCCGCTTCAATGTGGGCTCCCAGGGCATCACCCTGCAGCCCGAGCAGCCGGTGTCCGCACCCGCGGTGCACTGAGCGCCGACCCTGCGTGAGCGGAGTGTCAACGGGTTGACGGATTCACAATACAAGGGGCCTCGCGATTCACATCGCGGGGCCCTTGGTTTTTACAGGCCCTGACGAGCAGCGTCAGGCGTCGTCGAGCCAACGGGTATACGCCTCGAAGTCGTAGTCCCTGCCCAGGAATGACCGGACCAGGTCCGCCGCGTCACGGGAGCCGCCCGGACCCAGCACGGTGTCCCGGTAGCGCTGGGCGGTGGAGGGGTCCATCAGCCCGTGCTCCAGGAACGGCGTGAGCAGGTCGCGGGCGATGACGAGCGACCAGAGGTAGGCGTAGTACGCGGAGGAGTAGTAGCCGTCGAGCTGGACGAAGGAGAGATGGGCGTAGGTGTCGTCCAGTGCGGGGAAGGGCATGTAGCGCTCCTGGAGCGCGTTCACCCGCGCGGTGGTGTCCACGCCGGCCGGGTCGCTCGCGTGGAGCTGCAGGCTGACGGCCGCGTAGAAGAGCTGCTGGCGCAGCCACAGGCCCTTGCCGAACGCGTCCGCGCGCCGCATCCGGAGGATGGTCTCCGTGGGCAGCGGCTCGCCGGTGACGACGTGGCGGGCGAACGTCTGGAGTGACTCCGGGCGCCAGGCCCACTCCTCCAGCACCTGGGCGGGGGCCTCCACGAAGTCGCGCTCCGTGCGGGAGCCGGACAGGCCCGCCCAGCGCGCACGGCCGCCGAGGACGTGGTGCAGCAGGTGGCCGAACTCGTGGAAGAACGTCTGCACCTGGGCGTGCTGGAGCAGCGCGGGGTGGGCGCCGGGACGCGGGAAGTTGCCCGTCAGCACGCCTTCAGGGAGCGTCCTCCCCGCGCGGCCGGTGGCCAGGTCCCACTGGGCCGGATGGGCGTACTTGTTCGGGCGCGGGTGCATGTCCAGGTAGAAGCGCCCCAGGCGCGTGGGGCCTTCGTAGATGTCCCAGGCCTCGATGTCCGGGTGCCATACCGGCGCGTCCGGGACGCGGCGGTAGGTGAGCCCGAAGAGCCGCGCGGTGATGTCCAGCACGCCCTGCTTCACCCGCGTGTATTCGAAGTAGGGGCGCAGCTCGCGTGAGTCGAAGCGGTAGCGCTCCTCGCGCACCTGTTCCTTCAGGTACGTCTGCTCCCAGGGCTCCACGCGAGCGGCGCCGGGCACGTCGCGCCGCTTGCGCTCCAGCAGCGCGGCGTAGTCGTCCTGGACGCGTGCGGTGGTGGCGGTGGCGAGCTGCTCGATGAAGTCCTCGGCCACGTGCTGGTGTCGGACCATCTTGTCTTCTGACGCGTAGGCGGCCCAGCTCGGGTAGCCCAGGAGCGTGGCCAGGTCGTGACGCGTCTGGAGCAGGCGTGACAGCGTCTCCAGGTTGCGGGGATGGCCGCGCTGCTGGCCCGCGCGCCACACCGCCTCGCGGGCGCGGCCATCCTTCGCGTACGTCAGGAAGGGCAGGGCGTCGGAGGCGTCGGTGGTGATGCGCACCCGGCCGTCGCGGCCCGGTGGATGGTCCCGGATGTAGTCGCCGGGGAGGCCCGCCAGCGCTTCGGGCGCCACCTCCACGTACCGGACGTCTTCGCGGATGTGCTGGCTGAACGTCTGACCCAGCCGCGTGAGCGCATCGTGCAGCTCGCGCAGCCGCGCGCGGGTGGCCGCGTCCCGATTCACCCCCGCGCGGCGGAAGCCCCGCAGCACCAGGTCCACCCAGCGCTGGGTGGCGGTGTCCTGTCCGCTCAGGTCCAGCGCGGCCAGGGCCGCGTAGACGTGGGGGTTGAGCGACACGTCCGTGCGCATGCCCTCCGCGGCCTGGGCGCAGCGCGCCGCCGCCGCGCGGAACGCGGCGTCCGGGTGGGTGTTGGCGCCGATGCCCGCGCGGCCGTTGGCATCGTCCAGCAACGCGATGGCGTCGTCGTAGGCGGTGAGGGCCGCGTCCACGTTCCGGGGCTCGGGCAGCGACAGCAGCGCGTCGATGCGCGCCAGGGCCCGCTGCACGTCGCACAGGCAGGCCGCCAGGAAGCGCCCGGGGGTGGCGGTCAGTTGGCGGCCCGCGTCAGGCTCCAAGGGGCGCGCCGCGAAATGCACCGGCGTCCCGGTGGATGACGCAGGGCGCTGAGCGGAGGACGGGCCAGTGCAGCCCGCGAGCGCGAGGCTGACGACGAAGACGACCAAGCGGTGCAAATGCCACTCCCAGCGCGGGTGAGGGGGCAACGTGCGGGGGACCGGCCTATTTCCGCTGCGTGCTCCTGATGGGAATGACGAAGAGCGCGCCGTTTCATCGCAAGATTCCGCCGCGGAGGAGGGTTGACCCAGGTCAACGCCGTCCGGCCACGGTGGCTTGCGGCGCCGCGCGAGCGTCAGCCGCCCACTTGGAAGAAGCGGGCGGCGTTCTCGTGGGTGATGCGGCGGACGATGCGCTCGGACAGGCTGGCCTTGGCCAGCAGGTTGGCGGCGCGCGCCAGGCCGAGGATGTCACCGGCGCCGTCGCCCGCGTCGGAGTTGAGCACCAGCCGCTCGCTGCCCAGCCGCCGCACCAGCACCACCGCGCGCTCGGCCTTGAGCGCCTCGGGGTGCAGCGTCAGCCCGGCCCAGTGGCCCACCTCCAGGATGGTGCGCACCGTGCGGGCGTTGGCGTGGTCCACCAGCGCGCGCGAGGGCAGCAGGCCTGACTGTCGCAAGAGCGTGAGGATGCGCCGCGTGTGGCGCTCCTTGTCGGTGGTGGGGGTGTGCACCACCACGCGCAGCTTGAGGCTCCGGGCCAGCGCGAGCTGCTCCAGGAAGGCTTCCTCTTCCTCCTCGCCGCCCGTGTGCAGGCCCGTCTCTCCCAGCGCCACCACGCGCCCGCCCTGGAAGTAGCCGGGCAGCGCGGACAGCACCTCGCTCAAGCCGCGCCGGGGGATGCAGCGCGGGTGGACGCCCAGGGCCGCGTACGCGCGGATGCCCAGGCGCTCCAACCGGGGAAGCTGGCGCTCCACCAGGTCATCGAAGTGCCGCAGCAGCGCCTTGGACGTGGGCTCCGGGAAGTGGTGCGCCACCACCAGCGCCCGCTCCACGCCGAAGAAGCGCATGGACTCCAAATCCTGGTCGCTCAGGCTCTCCGGGTGGAGGTGGGCGTCGAAGATGGGCGGTGGGGTGGTGGGCACTGCTCAGTCCTGTCCCAGGGCGGCGCCCTCGTTGCGCGGGTCGCTCGCGGAGAAGCGCAGCCCCGTCTTCGGGTCGCTGTAGACCGCCTCCGCGTCGCCCCACTGCTCCACGCGGCGCACCTTGTGGCCCTTGGCCTCCAGCACGGACAGCGTCGCCGGCTCCAGGCCCCACTTGTCCACCCACACCTCGTCGGGCAGGTACTGATGGTGCACGCGGCCCTCGTTCACCGCGCGCGCCACGTCCATGCCGTGGTCCACCACGTTGCTGATGACCTGGATGACGGTGGTGGGGATGGTGGAGCCGCCCGGGCTGCCCACCGCGAGCATGACGCGCTTGGGGTCCTCCTTGGCGAACACCAGCGTGGGGGACATGGAGGACAGCGGCACCTTGCCCGGCGCAATCGCGTTGGGCTCGCCCGTCACCAGGCCGTAGGCGTTGGGCACGCCCGGCTGCGCGGCGAAGTCATCCATCTCATCGTTGAGCAGCACGCCGGTGCCCTTGGCCACCACGCACGAGCCGAAGCCGTAGTTCACCGTGGTCGTCATGGCCACCGCGTTGCCGTCCTTGTCGATGACGGAGATGTGCGTGGTGTTCTTCTTCTCCGGCTCGGGCGTCAGGGTGGTGGGCTCGTCCGTCAGCGTGGAGCCCCGCACGCCCTCCTTCGGCGCCAGCAGTGACGCGCTGGGCGTGGCCTTCTTCGGGTCGATGGAGCCCGCCAGGTCCGCGACGTGGCCGGGCGACACCAGCCGCGCCAGGGGCACGTCCACGAAGGCCGGGTCCCCCAGGTGCTTCGCGCGGTCCACGTAGGCCCGCCGCACGGCCTCCACGTAGAGGTGCAGCGCCTCCGCGTCGCGGAACGGCACGCCCTGGGGACGCAGTTGCTCCAGCGCGGTCAGCACCTGGATGACGGCCACGCCGCCCGCGCTCGGCGGCGGCATGGTGAGGATGCGGTGGCCGCGGTACGTGCCCTCCAGGGGCGTGGCGCCGCGCGTCTTGTAGGCCGCGAGGTCCTCCTGGGTGAGGATGCCGCCGCCGGCCTGGACCGACGTGGCGATGGCCTTCGCCACCGGCCCCGCATAGAAGGCCTTGGCGCCTCCCTTCGCGATGGCGGCCAGCGTGCGCGCCAGGTCGGGCTGGCGGATGACGTGCCCCACGGGCGGCGCTGCCCACTGGCCCTGCGCGTCCTTCACCAGGAACACGCGCGAGGCCTCCGCGTCCCGGCTCAGGCAGGCCAGCCGGCCCTCCGCCATGGTGCGGTAGCGCGGCGTCACCCAAAGACCCTTGCGCGCCGCGGCGATGGCCGGCGCCAGCACCACCGCTGGCTTCAGCTTCCCGTGCGCCTTGAGCAGCTCCAGGTAGCCCGCGACGGCGCCCGGCACCGCCACGCTCAGCGCCCCGTCCGTGGACAGGCCCGGCACCACCTTGCCGTCCTTCAGGTACATGTCGCGCGTGGCCGCCTTGGGGGCCACCTCGCGGAAGTCCAGCACCTTCGTGTCGCCGCTCTTGGCGTCGTGCACCAGCGCGAAGCCGCCACCGCCAACGCCGGAGTGGTAGGGCCCCACCACCGCCGCCACGAAGGCCGCCGCCACCGCCGCGTCCGTGGCGTTGCCGCCCTTCTCCAGCATCTGCAGCGCCGCCGCGCTCGCCTGGGGGTAGGCCGTGGCCACCGCGCCGCCCCGGTATGGGCGCGCCGCCTGCGCGGCGCTCGCCACCACCAACACCGCGGCCAGCAGCCCGCGCTTCACCACCGCACCGCGGAAGCTTGTTTCCTTCACAGGTTCAGCCCTCCTCGCGTTGTCTGAACAGTCCATCGCTGGCTTTCGTCCTGGGTGGTGTGTTACCCGGGCGACAAAAGCCTACCCTCCAGTCCGGCGACGGCGGGGGACCAGACGGACTACATGTGTCTCGGTATGCACGAACCGTGTGGCCGGGACCAGGATTTCAGCCTAGCAACATTTTTCCTCTTGGATTGTTCTCCAGTGGCGTGCATCCTGGTCCCATCATGAATCGCGTCCGGGGGAGCGTATGAGCACGCCAGCCATACCCGAGAAAAAGAGCCTACCTGGCGCCGCGCCTGGCGCGGCCGAGGTGACGGTCTTCTTGAAGCCCAGCTTCGGCATCACGATTCAACGCAACACCCTGTGCGTCTCGGTCAGTGCGAAGCCGCGCCCGGTGGACACCGTCACGCCTTCTGATCCTCGCGCGGTTGACGACTCGATTCGCTGTCCCTAATTCTCCGCCGCATGAGCGTTCTGGCGGCGGTGGTGCTGTGCGCGGGCAAGGGCACGCGGATGAAGTCGGAGAAGGCGAAGGTCCTTCACCCCATCCTCGGCCGGCCCCTTTGCGCGTATCCCCTCAAGCGGGCCCTTGAGTTGGGCGCCACGTCGGTGGTCCCGGTGGTGGGCCATCAGGCGGAGGCGGTGGAGAAGGCCGTGCGCGGCCTCTTCCCGGAGGCCCCCCTGCGCTTCGCGCTCCAGCGCGAACAGCGCGGGACGGCGGACGCGGTGCGCTCCGCGGAGGAGGCCCTGAAGGGCTACTCCGGGCGGGTCCTCATCCTTTACGGCGACGTGCCGCTCTTGCGTCGCGAGACGCTGGCGGCGCTGCTGGCAGCCCATGACCAGGCGGGCGGGACGCTGGCCATGGTGTCCACCACCCTGGAGGACCCCACGGGCTACGGCCGGGTCATCCGCGAGGGTGGCAAGGTGACGCGCATCGTGGAGCACAAGGACTGCACCCCGGAGCAGCGCGCGGTGCGCGAGTGCAACGCCGGTATCTACTCCGTGGACGCGGAGTTCCTCTGGAAGGCGCTGGCTGACATCAAGCCGCAGAACGCCCAGGGCGAGTACTACCTCACCGACCTGGTGGAGATGGCCGCGAAGCTGGGGCCCGTGGGCTCGGTGGAGGCGGACGCCACGGAGACGGCCGGCGTGAATGACCGGGTGGAGCTGGCCGCGCGCGCGCGCGTGCTGCAGCAGCGCATCAACGAGGCGCACATGCGCGCCGGCGTCTCGCTGCAGGACCCCGCCACCGCCTACATCGAGGAAGGCGTCACCGTGGGGCCTGACACCGAAGTCGGTCCCTCCGTCACGCTGGCCGCGGGCACCGTGGTGGGCAAGGGCTGCAGCATTGGCCAGGGCAGCGTGCTGCATGCCTCCACGGTGGCGGACGGCACCGTCATCAAGCCCTACTCCGTGTTGGAAGAGGCCCGGGTGGGGGAGCGCAACGTCATCGGCCCCTTCTCGCGGCTGCGCCCCGGGACGGAGCTGGCAGAGGACGTGCATCTGGGCAACTTCGTGGAGACGAAGAAGGCCCGCATCGGGAAAGGTTCGAAGGCCAATCACCTCACGTACCTGGGGGACGCTGTCATTGGTTCAGGGTGCAACGTGGGGGCGGGCACCATCACCTGTAACTATGACGGGGTGAACAAGCACCTGACTGAACTGGGTGATGGGGTGTTCATCGGCTCCGACACCCAGCTCGTCGCGCCCGTGAAGGTGGGCGACGGCTCGTATGTCGGCGCGGGCACCACCGTGACGAAAAATGTGCCTCCAGGGAGCCTCGCTGTGTCCCGAACGCCACAGGTGACCAAGGAAGGCTGGGTGGCCACCAAGAAGGCGCGGCAGGCGAAGGCTCGGGCGGGATAGGCGGCGCGGCTCTTGCTTGGGAACCAGGCAGAGTGCTGTGCGGCAGGGATGTAGGGGAATCCCGCGGATTGCTCCGGCGGGCGTGGGCGTGCGAGAGAGGTGCAACTATGTGCGGGATTGTTGGTTACGTCGGTGACAAGGAATCAGCCCCCATCCTGGTGTCGGGCCTGAAGCGGCTCGAATACCGTGGCTATGACTCGGCGGGCGTGGCGGTGCTGAACCAGCGCAAGCTCAACGTCGTGCGGGCCACGGGCAAGCTCCGCAACCTGGAGAACCGGGTGGTGGCGGACCAGCCGCCGGGGAACATCGGCATCGGGCACACCCGCTGGGCCACCCACGGGCGGCCCTCCGACGAGAACGCGCACCCGCACACGTACAAGGACGTGGCGGTGGTGCACAACGGCATCATCGAGAACCACCTGGCGCTCAAGGAGCAGCTGCGCTCGCGTGGGCACGTCTTCTCCTCGGAGACGGACTCGGAGGTGTTCGCGCACCTCATCTCCGAAGGGCTGGAGCGTGGCCTGGAGCTGCCGGACGCGGTGCGTGCGGCCATTGCCCAGGTGCGGGGTACCTACGCGCTGGCCGTGCTGACGGCCAGTGAGCCCAACCGCATCGTCTGCACCAAGGACGCCTCGCCCATGGTGCTGGGCCTGGGCGAAGGCCAGAACTTCCTGGCCAGCGACGTGCCCGCGCTGCTCGAGCACACGCGCGACTTCGTCTACATGGAAGAGGGTGACCTGGCCGTCATCACCGCGGCGGCCGTGGACATCTTCAACCGCCAGGGCCAGAAGGTGAACCGGCCCACCCGCCGCATCGACTGGACGCCGATGATGGCGGAGAAGGGCGGCCACAAGCACTTCATGCACAAGGAAATCTGGGAGCAGCCCCGCGCCATCGCGGACACGCTGCGCGGCCGGATGCTCCTGTCGGAAGGCGACGTCCACTTCGAGGGCTGGAACCTGTCGGCGGAGAAGGTCCGCTCATTGACGAAGGTCACCATCCTCGCGTGCGGCACGTCGTGGCACTCCGGTGTCGCGGGCAAGCACATGATTGAGTCGCTGGCGCGCCTGCCGGTGGAGGTGGAGCTGGCGAGCGAGTTCCGCTACCGCGACCCCATTGTTGACGGCTCGCACCTGGCCATCGCCATCAGCCAGTCGGGCGAGACGGCGGACACGCTGGCGGCCTTCAAGGAGGCCAAGGCCCGCGGGGCCACGGCCATGGCCATCTGCAACGTCATTGGCAGCGCGATGACGCGCGAGGCCGACTTCTCCGTGCTCACCAACGCGGGCCCGGAGATTGGCGTGGCGTCCACCAAGGCGTTCACCACGCAGCTGGTGGCCCTGTACCTGCTGGCCGTCAAGCTGGGCCGCATGCGTGGCACCCTGTCCGTGCCGGCGGCGCAGGAGCACCTGACGCACCTGACGCAGGTGCCGAAGATGATTGAGGACGTCCTCAAGTGCGAGCCGGCCGTGACGCGCGTGTCGCGTGAGTACATGAACGCGCAGGACTTCCTCTTCCTCGGCCGCGGCCCCATGCACCCGGTGGCGCTGGAGGGCGCGCTCAAGCTGAAGGAAATCTCGTACATCCACGCGGAGGGCTACGCGGGCGGTGAGATGAAGCACGGCCCCATCGCGCTCATCGACGACAAGATGCCGGTGGTCGTCATCGCGCCGAAGCAGCCGCACGTCGCCTACGAGAAAATCATTGGCAACATCGAGGAGGTCCGCGCGCGCGGTGGCAAGGTGATTGCCGTCATCGACGAGGACGACGAGCACGTGGCCACGCTGGCCGACCATGTCATCCGGATTCCCGCGGCCTGCGCGCTGCTGGCGCCGGTGGTGGCCACCATCCCCCTGCAGTTGCTGGCCTACCACGTGGCGGACCTGCGCGGGAACGACGTGGACCAGCCGCGCAACCTGGCCAAGAGCGTGACGGTGGAGTAGCGCACCGCGCGGCTTCGGACCTGAAGCGCCAGAAGCCCGGGCTCCCGCACGAGGGGGGCTCGGGCTTCATCGTTTCCGCGTGAGGGCTTCAGTCCTCCCGGCCCAGCTCGAGCAGCAGGTCCAGGTCCTCGGCCGCGTCCAGGCTCTCCAGCAGCTCCAGGTTCTCGACCACCTCCTGGTCCTCCTCGGAGGGCGTGGCGCGGGCGCGCGGAGGCTCGCCGGGCGGGGGCGGCTTCGCGGGGACGCTGGGCGTCGGCGCGGGCGTGGCGGCCTGGGCCTCGGCGGCGGTGGCGCCCAGGGGCAGCAGGCACAGCAGGACGACGGCGGACAGGGCGCCGCTCAACGGCGCCGCCTTTCTCGCAGGCGCTCCCGGACCTCCTGCCGCTGCTCGGGCGACAGCTGCCGCCAGCGGCGGACGTTCTCCAGCAGCTGCTCGCGGCGCTCCGGGTGCTCCTTCAGGTATTGCCGCATGCGCCGGCGCAGCTCGGCGCGCTGCTCCGGGTCCAGCTTCCTCAAGTCCCGGGCCCGCTCGCGCAGGGCCTGTCTTTCCTCGGGCGTGAGGCGCTTGAACTCGCGCAGGTTGGCGCGGATGCGCTCGCGCTCCTCGGGCGGCAGCTGGCGCCAGCGCTGGAGGTTGGCGCGGATGCGTGCCTGTTCGGCGGGCGACATCGCCTTGAACTCGCGCAGCTTCGCGCGCAGCGCCTCCTTCTGCTCAGGCGTCAGTTGCTCGAAGCGCTCGGCGGCCGTCCGGGGCGCTGGAGCCTCCGCGCGCGCGGGGGCGCCCGTGAGCAGCGCCACGCCCAGCGTCAGCGTGGCCGCCAGGTTCCCGTTCCTCATCGCACCACCTCCAGCTCGTGGAGGTTCGCGACGACCTCCAGGTCCGCCATGCTGTCGAGCCCCAGCAGCTCGTAGTCCTCGGCCAGCTCCAGGTTCACCGCCAGCTCCATGACGGACGCGTCCTCCAGCGCAAGCGGCGCGTCCGGGCCGGGGCGCGGCATCAGCAGGGACACGGCCAGCACCGCCACCAGCCCGGCGGAGGGCCACAGCACCGCCGGGCGCAGCCAGGTCCTCATCCGCTCCGGCCAGGACACGGGCAGCGCGTCCAGCGTCGCCAGCACCGCGCGCCGCGTGGCCGGCGAGGGCTCGAAGGCGGGCAGCTCCGCCAGCCGCGCCACGGTGGTGCGCAGCAGCGCCTCGGTGGTGCGGCAGGCCGCGCACGCCTCCAGGTGGGCACGCACCCGCGCGTCACGGGCCGGTGGCAGCTCGCCGTCCATGTACGCCGTCAAGTCATTCGCGTCATCACAGCTCATGCCCTGCTCCTCGCGGGCACGGTGCCCGCCTGCAGCGCTTCAATCCTGCGCGCCACCGCCAGCGTGGCGCGGTGGATGAGGCTCTTCACGGCGGACTCGCTCGCCTCCAGCGCGTCCGCGATGTCCCGGTACGCCATGCCTTCGAAGCGGCACATGGTGAAGGCCGCGCGCTCCCGTGCGCTCATGCCGGCCAGGGCCTCGCTCACCGCCCGCTCCAGCTCCCGCCCCTCCAGCGCCGCATCCGGCCTGTCACCCCGGGGGCCTTCCATCTCCCCTCCTTCCGTGTCGCCTCCGTCGGGCGCGTGCGGCGTCCGGTACTCGCCGCGCCGCACCTCGTTGAGGCAGTGGTTGGTGGCCACCCGGAAGAGGAACGTCTTGAAGCGCGCCGTGGGCTGGTAGGCCCGCGCGTTCCGGTAGAGCTTCACGAAGATGTCCTGCGTCAGCTCCTCGGCCCGCTCCCGGTTGCCCACGAAGCGGAGCGCGAAGCGCGCCACGCTCGCGTGGTAGCGGTCGAACAGCCAGGCAAAGGCCCGCCGGTCTCCCGCCGCCACCCTCAGCATCGCCTGTGCGTCCAAGTCCGCGTCGTCCACTCCGACATCAACCCCGTTGCCCGGTGAAAGTTGCGGGAGCACTTCGCTTTGAACCTCCCCCAGGGCCGTGGCTACAGTTTCCTCCGTGCCCGACGCGCCTCGCATCCATCCGCCCACGCAGCGCGCCCTGGAGGTGGAGGACGCGCCGCCGCCGCGTGACGTCGCGCCGTGGGAGGCGCCGCCCGAGCCCGCGCCGCCGCGAGCCACTTTGGCCCCGAGGCTCCCGGGCGCGCCCACGCCGCCGTTGGACCTCCCCCTGCCGGTGCTGGTCCTGACGGAGCAGGCCCTGCGGGTGCCGGAGGCGGAGCGTCCCCTGGTGGCGGCGCGGCTGAACCTCCAGCTGTCCCGGATGGCCAGGGCGGGCGGAGACCGGCTGGTGGCGGACACCTTCCTGCGGCTGCTGGAGAGCGGGCGGCTCGCCGGGCTGGTGGATGCGAAGGGACGCACCTGCCGCGCGGCCGCGGTGGAGGCCCTGCTGTCCCTGGGCTTCCCCTACGCCCTGGAGGTCCAGCCCGAGGACCTGGAGCACCTGCGCGCCAACACCCTGCAGCGGAAGACGCAGCGCCTGAAGCCAGGTACGTGCATGGCGGTGTTGGTGGGAGGCATTGGGGCACAAGTCGTCCATGAGGCGCTCTTCTCTAAGGGGGACGCCAGCCTGCTCACCTCCCAGGTGGGGCTCTCCCTGCTGGCGATGGCCGCCTTGTGGCTTGCTCCGCCCCGGACGCCCGTGTACCGCGTGGGGATGCTGCTGCTGACCGCGGTCTCCCTGGCCGGGGCCGTGCTGGCCGTCCTCGGCGTGGCGCCCACGGGGCTGTGGGTGGGATTGGCGGGGCTGGTGGCCGCCCTCCTGGCTGCCCTCCGCGAGGGCTGACCGGCAGGATGCAGCACGGATGTCAGAGGGGTGGACTAGGGTCTACCCATCGCGTACTAAAAGCGCGTTCAGGTGGGCCGGGGTGGCTCGCCAATACAAGGAGCTACGAGCAATGGCCGTGAATCAGGAGAAGGAAAAGGCGATCGAACTGGCGATGTCCGCGGTGGAGCGCCAGTTCGGCAAGGGGTCCATCATGCGGCTCGGCAACGACGAGCCGCTGATGCGCGACGTTCAGGCCATCCCGACGGGCTCCATCTCGCTGGACATCGCCCTGGGCGTGGGTGGCGTGCCCAAGGGCCGCATCATCGAAATCTTCGGGCCGGAGTCGTCCGGCAAGACGACGCTGTGTCTCCATATCGTCGCCGAAGCGCAGAAGCGCGGCGGCATCTGCGGCTACGTGGACGCGGAGCACGCGCTGGACGTGGGCTACTCGCGCAAGCTGGGGGTGCGCACCGATGACCTGCTGCTGAGCCAGCCGGACACCGGTGAGCAGGCGCTGGAAATCGCGGAGATGCTGGTGCGCTCGGGCGCCATCGACGTGCTGGTGGTGGACTCGGTGGCCGCGCTCGTGCCGAAGGCGGAGCTCGAGGGTGAGATGGGCGACGCGCACATGGGTGTGCAGGCCCGCCTCATGAGCCAGGCGCTCCGCAAGCTGACAGGCACCATCTCCAAGAGCCAGACGTGCGTCATCTTCATCAACCAGATTCGCATGAAGATTGGCGTGATGTTCGGCAACCCGGAGACGACCACGGGCGGCAACGCGCTGAAGTTCTACGCGTCGCAGCGCCTGGACATCCGCCGCATCGGCGCCATCAAGAATGGCGACAACGTGGTGGGCAGCCGCACCCGCGTGAAGGTGGTGAAGAACAAGGTCGCGCCGCCGTTCAAGGAAGTCGAGTTCGACATCATGTACGGCACGGGCATCTCCCGTGAGGGCGACCTCATCGACCTCGCCTCCAACGAGAACATCGTGGAGAAGAGCGGCAGCTGGTTCTCCTTCAACGGTGAGCGCATCGGCCAGGGCCGGGAGAACGTGAAGGAGTACCTGCGCGAGCACCCGGAGATTGCCAAGGACATCGAAGGCCGCGTGCTGGAGAAGTACGGCATCGGCAAGACGGGGGCCGCGCCCGTCGCCGCGGTGCCGGACGAGTCCGCGCCGCCCGAAGGTGGCAGCGAGAAGCGCGGCCGCGTGAAGGCCGTGAAGTAGCCCGGTCTCCGGGGCGTTTTCCCGGATGGTGGCAATTCGCCAGGAAAGTCAGAGGGTCGTCCGCCGCGAGGTGGGCGGCCCTTTTGCTTGGCGTCCGGTGTCGCTCGCGCCGGTTCGTACCGGGCGTGGGTGACACGGCGCGTTGTCGTTTCATTCCGTGGGGATGTTTCCTGCGGAGCGGACGGGCGCTCTAGACTCGCGGCCCTGCTTCCCAACCCGCGCAATCCGGAGTCCCACCTTGTTCGACCGATTCAAACGCCGCAGTTTCCTCCAGGCCGCCGTCGCCGTCGCCGCGACCACTGCGTTCGGATGCTCCGACGACGAGACGTCGTCGGATGCTGGTGAGAAGTACTTCCCGCAGTCGGTGTGCTCGGGGGATCCGCGGCCGGACAGCGTGGTGTTGTGGGTGCGGGCGGTGGACCCGGACAACGCGGGCGCGAACACGCAGGTGCGGCTGGAGGTCTCCACCAGCGAGTCGTTCAGCAGCCTGGTGCTGGACCAGTCCTTCACCGCGCAGGCGCAGTTCGACCATGCGCTGAAGGTGAAGGTGACGAACCTGTCGGCGCGCACGACGTACTACTACCGCTTCAGCATCGACGCGAACGGCCAGAAGCACTCCACGGTGACGGGCCGCACCCGCACCGCGCCGGCGGCGGGCGACGACGTGCCGGTGAAGTTCGTCTTCGCCAGCTGCCAGGACTACATCGGCCGTTACTACAACGCGTGGCAGCACCTGCTGCAGCTCAACGAGGACCTCGACTTCGTCGTGTTCCTGGGTGACTACGTCTACGAGACGACGGGCGACGCGTCGTTCCAGTCCGTGGACGGGCGCGGCATCGTCTTCAGCGAGCCGGAGAAGGCGCTCCGTCAGGGCACGGGCCTGACGTCGTTCTACGCGGCCAACTCGCTGTCCAACTACCGCGACCTCTACAAGAACCTGCGCACGGACAAAATCATCCAGCAGGTGCATGAGCGCTACGCGTTCATCGTCACCTGGGATGACCACGAGTTCTCCGACGATTGCTGGGGCGACGTCGCGACGTACACGGACGAGAAGACCAACGAGAAGCAGACCGAGCGCCGCCGCAACGCGGAGCAGGCCTTCTTCGAGTACATCCCCATGGACCACGGCGCGAGCGACGCGGGCGCCATCGACATCAACGCCGTGGTGGCCCAGCCGACGCGCATCTACCGCGACTTCGAGTTCGGCCGGAACCTGAAGCTGCTGGTGACGGACACGCGCACCTACCGCCCCGACCACCTCATCCCCGAGGACGCGTACCCGGGCAAGGTGGCGGTGCCGGCCGAGCAGCTGGCCATGGTGTTGCCGACGCTGCCGGAGGCCACGCAGGCGCAGCTGCAGTCGGACATGTTCGCCTACGTGGACATCGACGCGGAGGAGCTGACGCCCTACAAGCAGATCCTCACCGGCGTGTACGTCCAGCAGGCCGTCGCGGCCGGGCTCACGGCGGAAGAGGCGGCCACGAAGGCGGCCTTCTGGATTTCCGGTGGGCAGGCGCTGCTCTACGTCAACCAGGTGCTCAACGCCGTCAACCAGGCGCGCGTGGCGGCGGGCGAGTCGGCCGTTCCGCTCATCCCCGTGGCGGGCACGCCGCGCGGCCTGGCCTATGCGCACATGGGCAAGACGGGCCTCTTCGGCATCCAGGGCTCACGCTACGTCGTGGTGAAGCCCATCTTCGACCTGTTCGCGGCCATCAAGTACATGGGCTCGGCGGGGGCCACCGAGGGCATCTTCGGCAACGAGCAGCAGGCGTGGCTCCAGGAGTCGGTGCAGGCCACCAACGCGTGGAAGATCATCGTCTCCTCGATTTCGCTCACCTCCATGGTGTTCAAGCTGAGCGACAAGGCGGACGTCCCGGACCCCACGCTGCGCCAGGACTTCTACTTCAACGTGGACCAGTGGGACGGCTTCCCCACCAAGAAGCAGGAGTTCCTCAAGTTCCTGCGCGACAACCAGGTGCAGAACGCGCTGTTCATCTCCGGCGACATCCACGCGTCCTTCGCGTCCGTGGAGTCCGGCATCCCCGCGCTGACGGCGCCGGCCATCTCCTCCGGCTCCATCAAGGAGCTGGCGGGTCTGGCCGTCATCGGCGCGGGCTTCTCCTCCGGCAGCTCGGTGTACCGGTACATCGTGACGGAGCTGGACAAGTCGCTGAAGGAGGCGCACCCCGGCATGGCGTTCGTGGACGGTGACGCCCACGGCTTCGTGGTGCTGGAGGTCGGCGGCACCGAGGCGAAGGCGGCCTTCCACCTCATCCCGAGCACGGAGATCGCCAGGGACTACTCGCTGCGCTCGCCCGCCGAGCTGACGGCGAAGGCCTTCCGCCGCGACTTCGTCATCAAGGACGGCGCCATCACCGCCGCCTGAGCGGCACGGGCCTCACCCGCCGGGTGAGGCGCGAGGGCCGCGCCGGGAGCCAGGTGCTCCGGGCCGCGGCCCTCGGCCGTTTCGGGGCCGGTGCAGCTCCGCGAGGCGCGCGCTCAAGGCGATGTCGGCCTGCCGCGGCTTCGCCGCTGGCGAAAGGCAATGAGGGGCGCTGCGCGGCCTGCGCCGCGGGAGGCGTCAGCCGTAGCGTATGAGGAGCTGAAGCAGGTGCTGCCTTCCCGTCCTGGCCAGGTACTCCAGCAGCGCCGCGCGCGGTGGCTGGTTGCTCCGGTAGGGCTGCTCGCAGTAGCCGGTGTAGAGGCCGCCACCCGGGCCCGTGGAGAGGCCGCCGCCCGGGCTCATGGAGCGGTCCCGGGGCCAAGTATTCAATGACATGACGTTGCTTCCCCCCAGGCCCGCTCGATGGTGGCTTGGACCTACAGGACGGCTTCCAACGTCTTCTGGATGTTTTTGGTGCGGTCCTTCAGGTCGTCGATGTTGGTGAAGGGCTGATGGTCCAGCGTCAGCACACCCTCCGCGAAGCTGGCGACGCGGCTCCCATTGGAGTTCCCGGCCGTGTTCTGGATGACCACCTTCTTCAGCTTCTCCTTGAGCGCGTCCTTGCCCATGTCATCGACACAGATGGCCTTGAACGCATCCACCACGGAGGTGAAGAAGACCTTCGTCCACGCATCCTCGAAGAGGTGGCTGTAGCCGTCCTCTATCAAGGTGTCCCAGTGGACTTCGACAGGCACCTCGAAGTGGGCCGCCTCGTCGATGAGCTGCTTCTGCTTGGGAAAGACATTCGTCTCGTAGGCCTTCTGCGCCCTGCGCTCGGGGAGTCCCATGGCTCTACCTTTCCAGGAGTGGGGGTGGATGGGTCAGTATAGCGTTCATCCAGGTGGGCAGCCCCGTGAGGTGCTGATGCTTGTCATCCGGCCCGGCATGATGCGTCGCGGCGTCAGCCGCGATAGAAGCCAACCATGTCAACTGGTGCTGTCGTGAGTGCTGTCCAACTCATTCCCGCCCGGCCGGAGCACGTGGACTTCTGGCTGGCCATGCGGGCGGCTCCCGGCGCGCGGCGCTTCGTGGACACGGAGGACGACACGCGGGAGCTGCTCCTGCGGCGCATCCTGGAGGCGGGCGCGCTGGGGGAGCCCCGTGCGCGCAGCTTCCGGTGGTTCGTGGAGGCGGACGGGCAGCTGGTGGGGACGGTGTCCGCGCGGGACTTGTCGCGCGCGCATGGCCGCATCGAGCTGGGCTACATGATGGCGGACTCGCACCACGGCCGAGGCCTGGGCACGCGCGCGGTGGGGCTGATGCTGGAGCAGCTCTTCACGCTGCCTTGCCTCCAGCGGGTGTGGCTGACGACGCTGGCGGAGAACACGGGCTCTCAAGGGGTGGCGCGCAAGCTGGGCTTCACGATGGAGGGCACCCTGCGCGGGCACTGCCTGTTCCAGGGGCAACGCAGGGACCAGCAAATCTGGGGCCTGCTGCGCCCGGAGTGGGAGGCCCGGCGCGCCGCGTTCGTTGTTGGCTGAGCGCTTCGGACGGCCGGTCTCTGGGAGCGGTGCGGGGCCCGGGTTATAGAAGCGGCGCCATGCACGCTTACGCCGCGGAGCTTTCCCAGGAGCTGGGCCTCAGGCCCGAGCAGGTGGACCGGACCCTCGCGCTGCAAGAGGACGGAGCCACCGTTCCCTTCATCGCGCGCTACCGAAAGGAAGTCACGGGCGGCCTGGACGAGGTCCAGATTCAAACCCTCTTCGACCGGGCCACCGAGCGCGCCGAGCTGGACTCCCGGCGCGACACCATCCTCCGCTCGATTGAAGAGCAGGGGAAGCTGACGCCGGAGCTGGCGAAGGCGCTCAAGGCGGCCAAGGCGCGCACGGAGCTGGAGGACCTCTACCTCCCCTACAAGCCCAAGCGCCGCACGCGCGCCGCCATTGCCCGGGAGCGCGGGCTGGAGCCGCTGGCGGACCTGGTGTGGAAGCAGGACGGCCGCCGAGGCGAGGACGTGGCCGCGCGCGTGCGCCCCTACATCAACCCGGAGAAGGACGTGCCGGACCAGGCCGCGGCGCTCGCGGGCGCGCGCGACATCTGCGCCGAGCGCGTGGCCGAGGACGCCGGCCTGCGCCGCGAGGCCCGTGAGGTGAGCGCGCGCCGGGGCACGCTGTGCTCGAACGTGGTGCCCGCGAAGAAGGGCGAGCCGACCAAGTTCGAGAACTACTACGGCCACGAGGAGCCCCTGTCGCAGGCCCCCTCGCACCGCGTGCTGGCGCTGCTGCGCGGCGAGGAAGAGGGCGTGCTGAAGGTGAAGCTCTCCCTGCCCGACGACGAGGTGAAGGGCCTGCTGGCCGGGCGCGTGGTGACGAGGCCGCAGGCCCTCTTCTCCCAGGAGCTGCGCGCCGCCGTGGAGGACAGCTGGGACCGGCTGCTGGGGCCGTCGCTGGAGGCGGAGCTGCGCGCGGAGTTGAAGGAGCGCGCGGACCGGCAGGCCATTGGCGTCTTCGGGGAGAACCTGCGCCACCTGCTGCTCACGCCGCCCGCGGGCGCCCGCGCGGTGCTGGCCCTGGACCCGGGCCTGCGCACGGGCACCAAGCTGGCGATGATGGACGTCACCGGCAAGGTGGTGGAGACGGTGACGCTCTACTCGGAGCGCGGCGCGGACGAGCGCGCCCGCGCGGCGAAGCTGCTGGCAGCGGTGGTGCAGAAGCACAAGCCGGAGCTGGTCGCCGTGGGCAACGGCACGGGCAGCCGCGAGGCGGAGGACTTCGTGCGCGACACGCTGAAGGCGATGGGCTCGCAGGTCCCCGTGGTGTCGGTGAGCGAGCAGGGCGCGTCCATCTACTCCGCCTCCGAGGTGGCCCGGGACGAGTTCCCAGACATGGACGTCAGCCTGCGCGGCGCGGTGTCCATTGGCCGCCGCCTCCAGGACCCGCTGGCGGAGCTGGTGAAGATCGACCCCAAGAGCATCGGCGTGGGGCAGTACCAGCACGACGTGGACCAGGGCCTGCTCAAGAAGAAGCTGGGCGAGGTGGTGGACTCGTGCGTCAACGCGGTGGGCGTGGACGTCAACACCGCGTCTCCGCAGTTGTTGGAGCACGTGTCCGGCGTGGGGCCGTCCCTGGCGAAGAAGCTGGTGGCGCACCGCGCGTCCAAGGGCCGCTTCACCACGCGGCGAGAGCTGCTGAAGGTGAGCGGCCTGGGGCCGAAGACGTTCGAGCAGGCGGCGGGCTTCCTGCGCGTGCGCGGGACGGAGCCGCTGGACGCCAGCGCCGTCCACCCGGAGCGCTACGGCGTGGTGGAGCGCATGGCGAAGGATTTGGGCGTGGCCGTGAGCGCGCTGGTGGGCAACGCCGAGCTGGTGCGCAAGATTGACCCGAAGCGCTACCTGGGCCCGGACCTGGGCGAGCTGACGCTCAAGGACATCCTGGCGGAGCTGGAGAAGCCCAGCCGCGACCCGCGCGGCGACTTCACCGCGCCCCAGCACCGCGAGGATTTGCGCTCGCTGGAGGACGTGAAGGAGGGCATGGTGCTCCAGGGCGTGGTGACGAACGTCACCGCGTTTGGCGCCTTCGTGGACGTGGGCGTGCACCAGGACGGCCTGGTCCACGTGTCGCAAATCTCCACGCGCTTCGTGAAGGACCCGTCCGAAGTGGTGAAGGTGGGCGACCGGCTGACGGTGCGCGTGCTCACCGTGGACCTGGCGCGCAAGCGGCTGGCGCTCTCCGTGCGCGCGGCGCAGGAGGGTGGGGCGCCGCAGCCGTCGGGCCGTCCCCCCGTCGGCGGGGCCACGGGGCAGGGCCGCATGACGGAGCGCGGCGGCGGCAGCGGCGGGCCTCGTCAGGGCGCGCGGCCTGCCTCCGGCCCGGGGCCGAAGCCGCCTTCGGGGCCCGGTGAGAAGAAGGGCCCGGAGCCGTTCAACAACCCGTTCAGCAAGCTCAAGCGCTGACGGGGCGTCGCCTCACGGCTTCGCGTCGATGGGGAAGGGACGGACCTCCCCCGCCAGCACCTGGTTGCGCGCCAGGAGCCTGGCGAACCGGTCCGTCCCGTTGCGCGTGTCGAAGCGGTCCGCGATGTCCCGGGCCTGCTCCCGCGTCCAGGCGTGCAGGGCCCGGACGTCGTAGCCGCCATCCGCCTGGTGGTGGGGGAACGTCTTGGGCAGCCGCAGGCTCACCACGTCCCGCTCTCCAGCGGCCAGCACCCGCTCCAGCAGGAAGGCGGCGGCGGCGTAGAAGGTGAAGCGGTCCCGGTAGCTCGGGTGGTCCAGCGCCCAGCCCAGGTGCTTCTCCAGCAGCGTCAGCCCGCGCGACAGGTTGTCCGTCAGGGCGAGGAACTCCAGGTGCTCGCCCACGGTGGAGAGAAACTCGCGGTTCTTCGCCACCAGGGCGTAGCCGCGGCGGTGGACTTCGCGCGCCTGCTCCAGCTCGCCCAGCTTGAACAGCGGGTAGAGCACCGTGCCCAGCGTCAGGTGGGGAATCTCCGCGCAGGCCTTTCGGCCGTCCAGGATGGGCTTCGCCTTGCGCAGCACCTGCTGCCACTCGCCCTTGTCGGCGTGGTGGTCCAGCTCGTCGTCCAGCTCGCACACGCGGCAGTCGGTGAGGTGGTCTCTGCGGGCCTCCAGCCACAAGCTCCACAGCCGCTCCACCTCCTCGGCGGCGTCACCCATCTCCCGCGCGGCCTGGTAGCGCATCTTCAGCACCGCGCGCGCCCCGGAGTCCGTGGCCTTGAAGCACTGCTCCACGTCGTCCAGCGCGTCGACAATCTGCTTGCGGGTGATGTGCGGGAACTCCTTGATGCGCGCCACCACCCACTTCTGCTTCCAGAACATCTCCTCCGGGTCGAAGCGCTTCGGGTCCTTCTTCTGCTGGCCCCGGCACCACGCGAAGGCCACCAGCGCCTTGTCCGGGAAGCCGCCGAAGGTCGCCGCGTCGATGAGGGCGTCCCGCATCCGGTAGCCCAGGCCCACGTCCTTGTGCGTGTCCGCCAGGCGCACCGCCTCTTCCAGGAGCCGCACCTTGCCTTCGCCTTCCGCCAGCCCGCCCGCCTGTTCGAAGAGCGACTCCGCCTGCTCGCGCCAGTCACCGCTCATCAGTGCAGCCCCCGGGGACCCGCGCCGCCGCTGCCTTCTTCGCCGCCGCGTCCGCCATCCCCGCCCAGGTGCGCGGAGATGAGGCCCAGCAGGCCCTGGTTCAGCAGCACCATCTCCTGTGCGTTCAAGGGATGGTGTCCCAGGAGCAGGGCTTGCACGTAGAGCATCTCCACCGACAGCTTCAGCATGTCCCGGTCCGCCACCGCCGCCAGCCGCCGCACCACCGGGTTGTGGAGGTTGAAGCACAGCTGCGCAGGCTCGCTGCCCGAGGCCGCCATGACGCTGTCCAGCACGCCGGCGTACAGGTCATCCGACTCCTCGCGGGCCCGCTCGGCGTCGCGCCGGAACGCGCCCTCCGCGTCCGCGCTGTAGAGCGTGGGCACCTCCGCCGGGTAGAACTTCTTCACCACCGCGCCGCAGCGGAACGGCGCCAGCACGCGCTCCGCCATGCGCAGCAGCGGGAAGGTGGCCTCGCGCTCGTCCAGGGTGAGCTCCTCGAAGCTCTGCGGCAGGTCCGCGGAGGTGAAGGGCTCCACTTGGACGTCCTGCACCGCGTGCGGCAGCTTCTCCAGCAGCGACGTGTCGTGCGTGTACGCCGCGTTGATGATGCACAGGCCCTGGGCGCTGGCCACCTGGGCAATCTGCCGGAAGCCGTCCAGCGTGGACGTGTAGCGCACCACCGGGTGCGCGCGCCGGTAGTCCGCCAGCGTCATCATCCCCATCGACGTCTCGAAGGGGAGCCAGTGGATGATGAGGCGGTAGAAGTCGTCGTCATCCAGCGCCAGCGCCTTCACGCTCAGCCCGTGCAGGGCAATCAGCCGCTGGAGCGCGCGCGGGTCCTCGCGCGCCAGCTCCATCAGGTAGCCGCGCAGGGACTGCCCCAGGGACTCGCGCGCCGCGGCGAGCGCGTCGTCCTCGTAGAAGGACTCCCGGCTGGCGGTGGGCCGCAGCGCGTTGGCGTTCACCACGCACTTCACGAAGAAGGCCCAGTCCGGCAGCAGGTTCTCCGCGCTCTCCGACAGCAGCATGTGCTTGAGGTACACACGGTGCTTCTGCCGCGAGTTGAAGTGCGGCGACGCGGGCAGCACGTACGCCACCCCGTCCACGTCTCCCGCGGTGGAGCGCAGCGGGATGCAGTCGACGAAGTCCGTGTCGAACAGCTCGCGCCCGTAGGCGAGCAGCGCCTTGCGCCGCTCCGACGCGCTGTCGTACTCGCGGCGCCAGGGGACGCCGGAGGTGTCCAGCCGCTCGGTGCCCTGGTCCGTGGTGAGGTGGACGGGGAAGGGCAGCAGGCCGCCGTAGTGGCTGGCGAGGTTTCGCAGCCGCTGGGCGGTGAACCACTGCGCCATGTCCGGGCGGGCCACCAGGAACACCTGGGTGCCGAGCTGGGCGAGCGGGTGCTCGGAGGGCCGCACGGCATACGTGCCGTCGTGCCGGCCCCGCCACTCCAGCGTGCGCCCGTCGCCGCGCGCCGAGCGCGTCACTACCAGCAGCTCGTCACACACCATGAAGCAGGACAGCAGGCCGATGCCGAACTGGCCGATGAAGTCGTTGCGCCGGGCCTCCAGGGCCTCGCGCTTGGAGGACTCACCGATGGTGGCCAGGAAGCGGTGGATTTCGTCCTCGGTCAGCCCCACGCCGTCGTCGGTGAAGAGCAGGGTGGGCGGGCTGCCGTCCTGCTTCTCCATCAGCTCCAGCCGGACGGTGCCCGCGTGGCCGGGCTCCAGGAGCTGGCGGGCGCGGATGGCGTCGGTCGCGTTCTGGAGCAGCTCGCGTACGTAGACGCCCGGGGAGCTGTACAGGTGGTGAGACAGGAGGTCGATGACCCCGCGGAGGCTGACTTGAAATCGGTGGTCCACGTGCCGCCGACGTTAGCGCACGCCCCCCGTCGTATCGACAGCCGAATCGAGCTTGAGACGCGGCGCGTACTTGGGCATCCATGGCGGGCCCTTGAATGGCCGCCCGGTCTTTGTCAGGTGGCGGCGGCAGGTCTTCACCTCGCAAGCAGGAGTGGATGGATATGCGGACGAAGCTCATGGCAGTGGTGGCGGGCGCGGCAATGGCCTTCAGCGGAACGGCGGCTGCGCAGGGCACCCCGGCGCCCGCCAAGGTCGCGGCCACCAAGAAGGCCCCGGTGGCGGCCCCTCGCGGCAAGACGGAGGTGACGTGGTGGGGGCACGCGGCCTTCGTGATTCGCAGCCCGGGCGGCGCGGTGATTGCCATCGACCCCTGGCTCACCAACCCCAAGGCCCCACAGGGCGCCGCGCAGCCGGAGGCGCTGGACGCCATCCTCCTCACCCACGGCCACTTCGACCATGTGGGCGAGGCCAAGGCGCTGGCCGAGAAGACGGGCGCGAAGGTCTACGGCTCCTTCGAGCTCATCAACCTGCTGGGGCTCCCGGAGGCCCAGGCGGTGGGCGCCAACGCGGGCGGCACCTTCCAGGTGAAGGACGTCACGCTCCACCTGGTGGAGGCGGTCCACTCCAGCAGCTACGCCGCCGACCCGAAGTCGCCGGCGCAGTACGCGGGCGCGCCCCTGGGCTACGTGCTGAAAGTCGACAAGGGCCCCACGCTGTACCACGCGGGTGACACCGGCCCCTTCGAGGGCATGTCGCTCATCGCCACCCAGTTCAAGCCCACGGTGGCCCTGCTCCCCATTGGCGGCCACTTCACCATGGGCCCCGCGGAGGCGGCCCAGGCGGTGCGGCTCCTGAAGGTCAAGAGCGTGATTCCCATGCACTACGGCACCTTCCCCCTGCTCCAGGGCACCCCGGACGCGCTGACCGGCGAGCTGAAGAAGCTGCGCGGCACGGCCAAGGTGGTGGCCCCGGCGCCCGGCGCGACGACCGCGCTGTAGGCACCGAGAGCAGATGGTTGGGCCCGGTAGAAGTGGCGGTTCTATCCCCGCTGACTTCCGGGCCTTGACCCTGTCCCGTGGCCGAGTGGCAACCGGGAGGCCCCTGGGTTACATCCCGCTCCTTTCGCGGCGCGAGGGTTTCTCCCCGCGGCCCAGGGGTGCTCCGGTGATGGACTTCACCAAGGCGGGGTGGCTCATGCCACTCTTGACGGAGACGGTCGCCTTCGAGGCGGGCGCGCCGGCTCCGTCCGCGCCTCCGCTGGGCTCCGGACGGGCCCGGGCCCGCGCGTACCTGCGCCGGACGCTGCGCGCCAGTGGCCTGCTGTACGGCACGCCCGCGGACGCGCCCGCCGCGACGGACGTGGAGCAGCCCACGGAACTCCAGGCGCGTGTGCTGGAGGACCAGCTCTTCCACGCGGTGGTGCGCACCCTGGCGCTGATGGCGCTGGAGCTGGGCCGGCTCGTGGGGGCCCCGGCGGCGGTCCGCACCGAGCAGCTCCTGGTCCTGTTCGCGGTGCTCACCGGGGAACTGGCGCTGGCGGAGACGGTGGACGCGACGATTGCCTCGGGGCGGCCGGTGTCCCGGCGGCTGGCGGCGAAGGTGGAGGCGTCGCTGGTGACGCGCTCTCCCGTGCTGGCGGGGGACCCGGTGTACGGGCTGGTGCTGCACAACGGCGCGCAGTACGCGGACGCGCAGCTGTTCTGCCGGCAGGCCATCGACTACTTCTCGCGCGGCACGCTGCACCGCGAGCGGGCGCGGCGGCGGCTGGATTTCGCGGCGCGGCAGAAGGCGCTGCTGGTGGACGTGCTGACGGGGCTGGCGTGTGTGGACCGGGTGCCGGGCCTGCCCGCGCGCCGCGCCATCCTGCGGCAGGTGGAGTCCCTGCGGCTGCCGGCGGCGATGACGTCCGAGCTCAAGGCCGCGGTGAAGCAGTCCTTCGCGCGCCGCCGCCCGGTGCGGGACGTGGTGCGCCAGGTGCGCAGCGTGGACGTGCGCCACTTCCTGCTGGAGCAGACGTTGCTGGCGGCGCTGGTGGACGGCCGCAAGACGCGGCGCGAGCGCGTCTTCATCCGCGAGCTGGCGGAGGCGCTCCACGTCCCGGATGTGGAGCTGCACCGGCTGGAGCTGGAGATGGCGGAGTTCTATGTCCGCCACCGCGCCATCGTGGACGTCTTCACCGTGTCGGACGCCGCGGGCGCCATGGGCGACGACCTGGTGGCCGGCATCCAGGAGACGCTGGAGACGAACTTCTACCGGCTGATGCAGGAGGTCCGCGAGACAGGCGACCTGGCGGTGCTGCTGACGAAGGCGGCCCGGCGTCAGGCGCTCACGGGTGACGAGCGGCGGCGCATGCGCGCGCAGCTCATCGACGTGGCCAAGGCGATTCCCGCGCTGGCCATCTTCGCGGCGCCCGGCGGCATCCTGCTGCTGGCGGCGCTGGCGAAGGTGCTGCCCTTCAGTCTGCTGCCCAGCGCCTTCCAGGAGGCCGCGCCCGTCGAGGAGGACTTCGACGACGCGGGGCCGGAGCGTGAGGCCGGCTGACGCGGGCCCCTGGCCGCGTCCACGCCTGGACATCACCTTCACCCGCGATGAGTCCGCTTCGTCATCACCTCCAGGCCTTCCTCCGGGTAGAGCCGGGCCGCCCCGCGTATGGCGCGGGGCTGCGCGCCGCGCTCGCGGTGGGCGGCCCCATGGCCGTCGCGGCCCTGCTGCACCTCCCCGCCGCCACGTGGGTCGGGCTGGCCGCGCTCTTCGTCGCCCTGGTGGACCGGGGCGGGCCCTACCGGTATCGCGCGCTCACCATGGGGGCCATGACGCTCCTGGGCGCGGTGGTGGGCCTGGTCGCGGCGCTGCACCTGCCCGCGTGGGCCGCCGTCATCGCCACGCTGCTCTGGGTGACGGCGTGCGGGTTCGCTCGCTCGTTTGGGGACACGCCCGGGTTGATGGGCGTGGTGCTCGCCAACTACTTCGTGGTGTCGCTCGCGCTCCCCGCCAGGGACGTGGCGGACGCCCTGCTGCGCTCCGGCTTGTTCCTGGTGGGCGGGGCGTGGGCCATGTTCCTCGCGTTGATGCTGTGGCCGCTGGTGCCCTACCGGCCCGCGCGTCTGGCCGTTGCCCGGTGTTACGACGCGCTGGCGGACCACGCGGAAGAGGTGGGGCGCTGGCCGCTCGAAGGGGTGCCGCCCGCCGCCGCGGGCGTCCTGCCGGTGGTGGCGCCCTGGCAGGCTCGCATGCGTCAGCTCATCGAGCAGGCGCGCACCGTGCTGGCCTCCACGCGCATGGGCCGGGCGGGGGAGAGCGGCCGGGGCGAACACCTGCTGGTGCTGGTCGAAGGCGTGGACTCGATGATGGTGACGCTCATCGCGCTGACGGAGATGCTGGAGGTGGCGCCCGCCGAGCCTCGGTATCACGCGCTCCGCGCGGAGGTGCAGCGCGCGCTGGCGGCGCTGGCCGCGGACCTGCGCCGCGTCACGTTGGCCCTGGAGAAGGGGGCGGCGGTGAACCCCCAGCCGGTGTGGGACGCCGAGCGGGTGAAGCGGGCCCTGGAGGCGCTGGAGACGGCGGGTGAGGTGCCCGAGCCGGTGCGTGCCGGCTACCAGTACGTGTACGCGCTGCTGGACCGCCTGCGGGACTACGCCCACGCGACGGTGGAGGTGGCGGCGCGGCTGGAGGGCGGCGCGCCCGTGCCAGACGCCCTGGCGCTGCCCGCGGGAAAGGCGGAGCCGGCGCCGCGGCAGGCGCTCCTGGAGCCGCTGCGGGAGAACCTCAACGTCCGCTCCGTCATCTTCCGCCACGCGCTGCGGCTGGGCGTCGCGGCCGCGCTGGCCACCGCGCTCGTCTGGGCGCTGGGGCTCAATCACGGCTACTGGGTCATCATCACCGTCACCGTCGTCCTGCAGCCCTACGCGGGCCTCACGTTCCAGCGGAGCCTGCAGCGCATCGCGGGCACGCTGCTGGGCGCGGCGCTGGCCGCGGGGCTGGTGGCGTTGGTGAGGGACCCGGCCATCATCCTGCTGGCCATCGTCGTGCTGTTCGCGGTGGCGATGAGCGTCCAGCCGCTCAGCCTGTCCGCGTTCCAGGTGCTGCTGACGCCGGCCCTGGTGCTGCTCGCGGAGCTCCAGTCGGGAGACTGGGAGCTGGCCGGGGTGCGCATCATCAACACGCTGCTCGGCGGACTGATTGCGCTGACGGTGACGCGGCTGCTGTGGCCCAGCCCGGAGCACCTGCGCCTGCCGGAGCAGGTGGCCTTCGCGCTGCGCGCGGACCGCGACTACCTGAAGTCGGTGGCCGCCGCGCACTCGGACGCGGAGCCCGCGGTGCGCGAGGCCCGGCGAAAGATGGGCCTGGCGCTGCTGGCGGCGGAGGCGTCCTTCCAGCGGCTGCTGGGAGAGTGGCGCGGACCCGCCAGGGATTTGGAGCCGGTGATGGCGCTGCTCGTCTATGCGCGGCGCTTCACGTCGGCGGTGACCACGCTGGCCGCCAGCCGCGCGGACCCGGCGTCCCCCCGGGAGCTCTCCGAGGTGGTGCGCTTCGCCGGGGGCGTGCTGGACGAGCTGGCGACGGCCATGGAGCAGCAACGCCGGCCCGCGCCCATGCCCGCCACGGCTCCGGTGGGTGGGGTGGATGCGCTGTCGCGCGCGCACGTGGAGCGGCTCGTGCGACAGCTCACCGTGCTGCACTCCGCGGCGGAGCGCGTCCCGCCGCTGCGGCTCAAGGAGGGCGTCAGGTCCGGTCCAGCGTCGCCACCAGCCGCCGCAGGTCCTCGTTGACGTTGACGAACCGGGTGTTGCCCTGCTCGTCCGCGAGCTGCTTGCGCAGCGTGGGCAGGGAGGCCTCGCGCAGCTTCTTCGCGGCGTCCTTCGAGCCTTCCACCAGCCAGCCCACCGCGAGGACGAGCGCGAGCCGGGCCTCGGTGTCGCGCGCTCCCAGCCGCGAGGCCAGCGCGCCCGCGTGTTCGGCCGCGCCCGAGCGGCCGACCTCCAGCGCCGCGCGCTCCAGCATCCGCGGCTCCGCCTTCTCCATGCGTTGCACCCAGCAGCCCGCGTTGCCCGCGCACGCCTGCGCGGCCTCCAGCAGCTTGGACTGGCCCGCGATCTGGTCCGCCCGCTGCTTGCCCAGCGCGGCCGCGTCGTCGCAGCCGTCATCCTCCGCCTGCTTGCAGTCCGCCGCCGTCCGCGCCGGCTCGGCCGCGGCCAGCTTCTGCAGCACGGGCAGCTCGCGCGCGTCGCCCAGCATGGCGAGGCCCTTCACCGCCGACTCCCTCGCGTACCAGTCGCCGGTGCCCGCGGCCTTCTCCAGCGCGGGCAGCGCGTCGCGTCCGCCCAGGCGCACCAGGGCGCTCACGTAGGCATCCCTCACGGTGGCGTCCGTCTCCGCCACGAGCCCGGCCAGCGGCTTCACCGCCTCCTGCGCGCGCATGCGCGCCAGCGCGTCCGCGGCCTGCATCCGCACCAGCGCCTGCACCTGCGGGTCCGCGTGGGTGAAGTCCAGCTGCTTCATCAGCGCGGCCACCGCGCGCTTCTCCCGCAAGTCTCCCAGCACCGTCGCCGCCTTCATCGCGTAGCTGGCGGGGTTGACGCCGTTCGACCGCGCCCACTTCAGCAGCTCCTTGTCCTGGCCCTCCAGCGCCGGCAGCAGCGCGTCCGCCGCGGGCGCGCCCAGCTGGTACAGCGCGAAGGAGCTCTCCACGTAGAAGGACTTGCCCTTGCGCTCCTTGGTCAGCATCCGCACCAGCGCGGGCGCCGCGCGGCCGTCACCGATGTCCCCCAGGGCTTCAATGGCCTTCTTGTTGAGGAAGGGCTCCACGGTGTCGTCCGTGGCCAGGGTGATGAGCGACTCCACCGCTTCCTTCGCCTTCATGTCGCCCAGCACCTGCACCGCCTCGATGCGCGTGTAGTTGTCCTTCGCGCGCAGCAGCGGCACCAGCGAGGGGATGGCGCGGCGGTCACCAATGGCCCCCAGCGTCGCGACAATGGCCTTGTTCGCCAGGTGCGCGGGCATGTCGCTCGCCGCCGGGTCCAGGGCCTTCGTCAGCGGCTCCACTGAAGAGGCATGCTTCAAGTCGCCCAACGCGCGGGCCAGCGCGGCGCGCACCTCCGGCTTGCGCTCGGTGTCGAGCTGACCGTGGAGCATGGGCAGGAAGCGCTCGTCCATCTTCCCGGACGAACGCATGGCCTCCACCATGCGGATGCGGTCCTCCGCCCTGCGGCTCTGCTGGATGCCTGATTCCCAGTACTCCGGGGTCGCTGGGTCCCCCTTGCACCCAGCCAACACCAGGAAAGAGAGCGCAACACACAACGCGGTGAGAGAGCGGGTCATGCGGTCTCCAGTGCGTCTGCGAGGTTGTCCTGTCTTCCGTGTAAACCTCGCGAGAGGAAGGAAGCAAACCGCCCCCGGCACCTGGGGTACGCTGGTCAACGACATGTCCGATGGGAATCAAAAGACGGTGCGCCCGAGCCACGTCCGCCGGACGTACATCCTGGACCGGCCCTTCCAGCTCAAATACATCCTGCTGCTGGCGGGGATTGGCGCCGGCAGCATCCTCGTGTTCGGGCTGTTGGCGCACCGCGTCCACGTGTCGTCCACGGCCCAGGGGCTGGACGGCGGGCAGACGCTGCTGTGGCTGACGGCGGTGGGCGCGCTGGGCACGGCGGTGGCGATGGGCCTCTTCGGCCTCGTCTTCACCCACCGGGTGGCGGGTCCCGTCCACGTCATGAGCCTGTACGTGGCGTCGCTGGCGGCCGGCCGCTATCCCCGGATGAGACCGCTGCGGCGCGGGGACGAGCTCAAGCAGTTCTTCGACCGCTTCACCGACGCGGTGACGCGCATCCGGGAGCGTGAGGCGGATGAGGCCTACGCGCTGGAGACCGTGCTGGAGGCCCTGCGGCCGGTGGCCACCACGCCCGAGGCCCTGGAGGCGCTGGGCACCCTGAGCGCCCTGCACACGCGCAAGCGTCAGGCGGTGGACACTCCCACCGGGAGCACCTTCAAGTCCGTGGCCTGAGTCGCCCGGCGCAGGAGAAGCGCGACACCATGAGTAGACCCCGCATCGTTTTCATGGGCACCCCTGAGTTCGCGGTGTCCTCACTGGCCGCCTGCTTCGAGCTGGGAGACGTGGTGGCCGTCGTCACCCAGCCCGACAAGCCGAAGGGCCGCGGCAACACGGTGACGGCGCCGCCGGTGAAGGAGCTGGCCCTGTCGCGCGGCGTCCCCGTGCTCCAGCCCGCCAAGCTGCGCACGCCGCCCTTCGCGGAGGCGCTGCGCCAGTACGCGCCCGACGTCTGCGTGGTGACGGCCTATGGCCGCATCCTCCCCAAGGACTTGCTGGCGCTGCCCACCCACGGCTGCGTCAACGTGCACGGCTCGCTGCTGCCGCGCTTCCGGGGCGCGGCGCCCATCCAGTGGGCCATTGCCCATGGCGACACGGAGACGGGCGTGTCGCTGATGGTGATGGATGAAGGCCTGGACACCGGTCCGGTGCTGGCGATGAAGCGCCTGGCCATTGCCCCGGACGAGACGAGCGCCTCGCTGTATCCGAAGCTGGCCGCGCTGGGCGGTGAGGTGCTGCGCGAGTTCCTGCCGGCCTACCTGAGCGGGGAGCTGAAGCCGGTGCCGCAGCCTTCCGAGGGCATGGTGCTGGCCCCCATCATCGAGAAGGACCAGGGCCGGTTGGATTTCACGAAGCCCGCGGCGGAGCTGGAGCGGCGCCTGCGGGCCTTCACGCCGTGGCCCGGGGCCTTCACCACGCTGGGTGGAAAGCTGCTGAAGGTCCACCGCGCGCAGGCCAGGGGTGGTAGTGGGGCTCCCGGCACGGTGCTGGCGTCCGGCCCGGACGGCATCGAGGTGGCATGCGGCGAGGGCTCGCTGGTGCTGCTGGACCTCCAGCCGGAAGGCAAGCGGGTGATGCGCGCCGCGGACTTCCTGCAGGGGCACAAGCTGGCGCCGGGCAGCCAGCCCTTCGTCGCGGGCTGACGGGAGAACGGGTGATGGCCATGAGACTGCTGGTACTGCACGGACCCAACCTGAACCTGCTGGGCGTGCGGGATGGCTCGTCCGGGGGGCGGCTGGAAGACCTGGACGCGGCGATGCACGCGCGGGCGGAGGAGCTGGGGCAGGAGCTGACGGTGGTGCAGTCCAACCACGAAGGCGACCTGCTGGACGCGCTCGGCGCGGAGCTGGAGGCGCTGGACGGCATCATCATCAACCCGGCCGGGCTGTTCGGCTCCTACTGCCTCAAGGAGGGGCTGGAGGCCGCCGGGCTGCCCGCCATCGAGGTGCTGCTCAAGCCCCCGGCCCGCGAATCCGTGGTGGGGGAGGCCTGCGTGCTCCAGATTCACGGCGGGCCCGGCTTCGAGCCCTACCTGCAGGCCCTGGAGACCTTCGGCAGCGGCGTCTTCACGACGGAGAAGCCGGAGTCGAAGAAGCTCCTGGGAAAGAAGAAGGGGAGCCCCACCAAGGGCGCGAAGGTCACCCCCATCACCGTGCTCAAGCGCGCCGCGCGCAAGGACGGCTCGTCGGAGACGGCGAAGTCCCTGGCCCGCGCGGTGAAGACGGCGGGGCCCACGAAGACGCTGGGCCGCAAGCTGGCGCCCGTGGAGGACCTGCGCGCGGCCCGTCAGGCGAAGACGCTGGGGCGCGGCGGCGGCAAGGGGCTCACCCCCGCGGCGGACCTGCTCACGCGCGCGCTGGTGCGTCAGAAGATTTCAGACCGGCTTTCGGGAAGGCTCTCCGCCGCCGAGCTGGCCGCCTGGGCCCGTTCCCAGTATCAGGCGGTGCAGCGTGGCGCTCCCGCGGAGCATGGCCACCGCGCGCTGCTGGAGGACAGCCTCCAGAGCCTCACCCTCTCCAACCTGCCCGCGACGCGGCTCTCGGATGAGCAGCTCGTGGACCTCTTGACCCGGCTCGACGAAGGATGAACGCCCGCGCACTCGCCATCCAGGTCCTCTCGCGTGTCCGCGCGACGGACGCCTACCTCAACCTCGTGCTGGACACGCAGCTGTCCGAATCACCGCCGAAGGACCCGCGCGACGCGGCGCTCGTCACCGAGCTGGCCTACGGCGCCACCCGGCGGCAGCTCGCGCTGGACTACGCGATTACCCGCTTCGCCGACCGCAAGCTGGACGCGCTGGAGGACAAGGTGCTGGCGGCCTTGCGCATCGGCGCCTACCAGATATTCCACACCCGCGTGCCAGCCCGCGCCGCGGTGGCGGAGACGGTGCAGGCCCTGAAGGAAGTGGGGCTGTCGCGCGCGGCGGGCTTCACCAACGCCATCCTCCGCAAGCTGGCGGCCCTGCCCGCGCCGCCGCTGCCCTCCGCGTCCGACGTGGCGCTGCACCTGTCCGTGCGGGAGAGCCATCCCCAGTGGCTGGTGGAGCGCTGGCTGCGCCAGTTCGGCCGCGAGCGCGCCGAGGCCATGCTGGTGGCCGACAACCAGTCCCCCGCGGTGGTGGTGCGCGCCAACACCGCGAAGGTGACGCGCGACGCGCTGCTCGCCCAGCTCCAGGAGATGGGCGTGGACGCGAAGGCCACCTCGATATCGCCGGTGGGCATCACCCTGCCGTCCGTGGGCCGCGTGGAGGACGTGTACGGCTACGCGGAGGGGCTGTGGCAGGTGCAGGACGAGGCCGCGCAGCTCGTGGGCGTCTACGGGGCGATTCCGGAGACGGCGCGCGTGCTGGACGCGTGCGCCGCGCCGGGCGGCAAGTCCTGCCACCAGGCGCAGTCACACGACGTGGTGGCGGTGGACCTCCACGCGCACAAGCTGCGGAAGATTGAAGCGGAGGCCCGGCGCCTGGGCGTGCAGCCGCGCCTGAAGGCCTACGCGCACGACGCCGCGGAGCCCTTCCCGGAGGCGTGGGGGGAGTTCCACGCGGTCCTGGTGGATGCGCCGTGCTCGGGGCTGGGCACGCTGCGCCGCCACCCGGAGCTGCGCTACCGCCGCAAGGAGGAGGACATCTCCCGGCTGGCCACGCTCCAGCGGCGCATCCTGGAGAACTGCCAGGAGGCGGTGCCGCCCGGGGGCCTGCTGGTGTACGCGGTGTGCACCATGGAGCCGCAGGAGGGGCAGGACCAGGTGGAGATGTTCCTGCGCAGCCACCCGGAGTGGACGGCCGAGCCGCCCGTGCTGCCCGGCCTCAAGCTGCCGATGTCCCAGGCGTACCTGCGCACGCTGCCAGGCGTGGAGGGCTTCGACGGGTTCTTCGCCGCGCGCCTCCGGAAGCTCTACTGACGCTCAGTCGTCGTCGGCGTGCGGCAGGTTGGCGGCGGCCTTGAACGCCTCCAACACCGCGGCGGACGCGCGGTCCAGGTACTTGCCCTTGCGGATGAGCAGGCCAATGGGGCGCGACACCGGCCCCTCCGCGAAGGGCTTGGCCACCAGGGAGCCGCCCTTCACCTCGCCCAGGGCCGTGGCCATGGGGAGGATGGCCACGCCCAGGCCCATCTCCACCGCCCGCTTGATGGTCTCCACGTTGTCCATCTCCATCACCGGGGTGATGTCGATGTTCTTCTCGCGGAAGAGCCGATCCAACGCCTTGCGCGTGGGCGCCTCGCGGTCGAACGCGATGAAGGGCACCCCCGTCAGCGCGGTGAGGCTCACCTTCTGCTTCGTGGCGAAGGGGTGGCCGGGGGCACACACGACGGCCAGCTTGTCGTCGCGGAAGGAGAGGATGTCCACGCCGGCGCGGGGCTGCGGATAGGCGACGATGCCAATCTCCGCCGCGCCCAGAATCACGTCGTCGTACACCTGGTCGTTGCGCCGGTAGTTCAGGCGCATGTTCACCTTGGGGTGCGACTTGAGCAGCTGCTTCTGCACGGCGTTCAGCTCGTGCAGCCCCACCGAATAGATGGTGGAGACCGTGGTGGTGCCCGCCACCTCGGTGGCCTGCTCGCGAATCTCCTGCTCCACCTCGGAGAAGCGGGCGAGGATTTCCTTGCACCCACGGAACAGCCGCTCCCCGGCCGGCGTCGGCGTCACCTGCCGCGCGCTGCGCGACAGCAGCTTCTGCTCGTACCGATTCTCCAGCGCGCGAATCTGCTGGCTCACCGCCGATTGCGTGACGTGGTTGAGCTGCGCGGCGCGGGAGAAGGAGCCTGTCTCGACCACGTCGCAGAACATCTTCAAGGATTCGAGCTGCATAAGGCCGTCTCCTATCCTCAAACCCAATGATTAGGCCAGCGTTAATTAGAATGTCTTTCCTTCGCCGGCAAACTGCCTAACCCGCCAGGGCTCCCACCGGCCGCTCATCGGACGACAGGGGGATTGCGCGAGGGGGGCTCAGGAGGCCTCTGGCCCCTCGGGCG
>NZ_JABXEP010000289.1:0-4228 GCF_013372605.1 Myxococcus sp. AM009 | reverse complement strand
CGGCGGGGGAGGCGGGGGCGGCTCACCGTTCGGCGTGCCGTAGAGCGCCTGGATGCCCTGGACGTCCTTCGTGGTCAGCACCAGGTCACCGTTCTGGGTGCCGTTGCACTGCGGGTAGTGCATGACGGAGGAGCCGTCGTAGGTGGTCAGCGCGCGCCAGTTGCTGTCCTCGAAGCAGGTGCCAGACTCGGGGCGGGTGTGCTCGTGACGGAAGCCGAGCACGTGGCCCAGCTCGTGGCGGGTGATGCCCTCCAGCGTCCAGACGCCCAGCGGCTGGAACGAGCTGGGGTCGAACACGACGTTGCGCTGCGCGCGCGCGTCACCCGGGAAGAACGCGCGCGCCAGGTACTGGCCTCCCGCGTTGATGGGGCTCACGTCGAACAGCACGTTGCCGTTGCTGGCGTTGCAGTTGGAGTCCTGCGCGGAGACGTGAACGAACTTCACGTGGCCGGCGGCCTCCCACGCCCCCGTCGCGCTGGCCATCGCCTGGACCATGCGGTTGTAGTTGCTGCCGAAGGTGGTGCTCACACAGTAGCTGAGGTTCAGCTTCTGCGTGTCGCTCCACTTCGCGTCCGCTCCGCCCACGCGGTGGACGATGAGCTGCCCGTTCTTGACGTTGTTGTCGTAGAACTCGCGCAGGTGCTTCTCGGTCGCGAACGGCGTGTCACCGTCGGCGATGAAGATGCCCGTCTCCGGCTCCTGGTACACCTGGGCGAGGAACTCCTCCCACGACATCCCCTGGCTGAGCGTCTCCTCGGAGGTGGGGGTGGTGCCATCGCTGCCGCCGCAACCGGCGAGCAGCGCCAGGCCCGTGAGGGCGCCGACGAACTTGGACTGTGACATGGACATCCTTGTTGGGATGAGTGGTTCGCAGCCGACCAAGCAGCCGCCATGCCAGCAGCCAAGTCATCGCCGTCATTCAGGTTTTCTGATGGCTCCCTGTTCAACGCGGTGTGCCTGGACTCCAGGGCCCCACGGCTTTTCGTAAACTACCTTTACATTTTACCTTCAAACCGCAGTGCTTCTAAGGGGTTGTCCGTAGAAGACAAGCTGACTGATATTCAGACAGGCTGTCCTGAAGCAGGACACCCTTCACCGACCGTCCGGATTCATTCGTCCTGAAAATAGACAATGACAACGGAAGCACTACAGCCCCACCAGGCTCTCCGGGCGATTCAGGCCGCGCGCGCGGCCCAGCGGCTGGAGGATGTCCTGCGGCGGCGCGTCCGCGGTGAGCAGGAGCGCGCGCACGGCGGTCTCCACCACGTCCTCGGCGCCGGGGCGGACCATGCCGCGGCGGGCGTCCTGCACGCGCTTGCCGCGGTAGGCGTCAAAGCGCTCCTTCACGCGGCGAGCGACATCCGACACCGCCTTGTCGCCCACCTCCACGCGCAGCTCCAGCTCGTTGCGCAGCTGCACCGGGTCCGCGAGCACGCCGTACCTGTCGTAGCCCTTGTGCGCCGTGTCCTCGTGCATCACCGCGTAGTCCTGCGTGTTGGGCGCGGGCACCTGCTGCTCCTTGAGCAAGTCCCGCATCACCGCGGTGACAGAGGCCGTCACGGTGAGCCGGTGGAGCTGCACGTCGAACACGAAGTCCGAATACATGGGCTCCTCCACGGTGATGGGCTCGCGGAAGGTCGCGTCGCGGTGCCGCTGCACAGCCGTGCGCTGACCCTCGGCCTTGTCCAGCGCGGCCTCCAGCGCCTTCTCCTTCTCCAGGGACGCGGCGGCCTTGGCCACCAGCAGCACCTCCTCGGCGACGCACGCCTTGGTGTCACAGCGGGACGGGTTGCACTCGCTGGGCAGCTCCCCGGGGCCGCTGGCCTCTCGCGCGGCGTCGCCGCACTCCAGCAGGGCCTCGCGGCACTGGCGGCGCTCCCGCTCGCGGCAGCGCTCGGCGGCCACGCGCACCATGGACAGCTCCGCCTGCAGGCGCAGGTACTCCCGCAGCGCGGCGGCCTGCTTGCGCTCAACGTCCTCCAGGGCGCGCTCGGCCTTCAAGAGCTGGGTCTCGAAGCCGCCGCGGCGCGGGTTGGGCACGGAGCGGTTGCCGGCGAGGTAGCGCTGCGTGCGCTGCGACTCCTCCACCACCTGCAGCGGAAGCACCCGCTCCAGTGACAAGTCCAGCGTCACGCCTTCGCGGCCCGCCGGGGCCTCCGTCACCACGCGCAGGGGCAGCTGCGTGGGCAGCATCGCCGCCAGCCGGCCGGCCGCCAGCCGCTGCGCCACGTCCGGCGCTCCGGCCCGGTCCTCCACCGGCGAGGCCACCACCAGGAAGGCCACCTCGTCGCGCAGCTTCTGGCGCACGGCCTCGGCTCGCTCCCGCGCCGCGGTGGCGCCCACGCGCTCCTGGTCCGCGCGGACGTAGGCCACCAGCGCGTTGCCCAGCTTGCCGGCCTTCTCCAGGCCCTCACCCGTACCGAACCAGCGCCGCGCCCAGGCCACCTGCACGCCGTCCACGCCCCGCCTGGCGGCCGCGTGGTCCGGCGCCACCGACAGCACCGCGTCGAACTCCGTGCGCGCGTCCTGCAACCGCTCCGCCTTCAACGCCACGTTGCCCGCCGCCACGCGCGCATCCAACGTGGCGCCAAGCAGCTCCCGCGCCGAGCCGTTGTCCGCGTTGAGCTCCAGCGCGCGCACCAGGCGCTTCATCGCGCCATCCAGGTCCCCGGAGGCATGCACGGCGCGCGCATCCTCCAGCACCACCTCGCTCCAGGCCTGACGCACCTTGCCCAGCTTCACCTTGACCTCGGAGGCCTCCGGGTCCGCCGCCAGCGCGCGCAGATAGGCAGCCTCCGCCTCCGCCCACTTCTGCTCCTGGCTGGCGGCGTCTCCCTCCTTCACCGCCCGGGAGAAGGCGGAACAGCCCGACAGGGCGAGCACCAGGGCCAGGGCCAGGGCCCCCAGCCAGGGACGGGAGGAAGAAGGAGGCGGGCGGAGGGCTCGGGCAGACGCGTTCACGCCCGCATCTTCGAGGAAACCCTCATTCGGGAGAAGACGCCGGACGTCCTCTTGGCCGCCCCTCATCCCACACAGGCACCCCTCCCCTGGAGGTCTGCCATTGCCAGCCAGGCCCGCGCTCCCGCGAAGAACCCTCACTCCCTGTTGCGGCGACAATGTATGTCACCTTTCCAACGGTTTTGAATTCTTGCGCTGCGGGCTCCCCTACCCCAGAATGAGTCTTAAAAACCCCACCGCTGCCTGATTCCGCCAAATTTTACAGTGCAGTTGCGATGATTCGCCCTGACTGTATATATACGCCTCATTCATCGCCCTCCCGCCGCATTCCCAACTGGAGCAGGTTGGACCCTCCTCATGGAATCTGTCGCCCGCCCCCAGACTTCGGTGCCCCGCCAGGTCGTACGGACCGTGCTTCACGAGGCCCTGGAGAGCAAACTGGGTGGGGAGGTCGTGGTCCGCTCCACCTCCGTTTCCGGGCGCATCTTCGTGGTGGCGCGGAAGGTGGCCTGGGCGGTCCTCAACGGGCCGGGGGCGCTCAACTTCTCCTCGGTGCTCATCCGGGAGCGGGTGGTCAGCCGCGAGGACGTCGAGCAGGTGGTGGCGGAGTGCCGGCAGAGCGGGGGCAACTTCTGCGAGACGCTGGTGACGTGGGGCCTGGTTCCCCGGGACACCATGAGGGACCTGCTGCGCCGCCACATGTCGGAGCAGCTGGAGGCCTTGCTGTCGCTGACGGACGCCCAGGCCATGTTCGTCCCGCAGCCGCGCACCTATTCCAGCCAATTGACGTATGGCCTGGATGAGCTGATTCCCACTGTCGCGAAGCCTCCCACTCACCCCCTGGTAGAAAGCGAAGTCATGGCGAACGTGAAGCAGTCCCTGGAAGAGACGCTGAAAATCGAGGGGGCCTTCGCGGCCTGTCTGGCGGACTCGAAGAGCGGCATGTGCCTGGGCAGCGTGGGCGGCAACCCGGCCTTCAACATCGAGACGGCGGCGGCGGCCAACACCGAGGTCGTGCGTTCCAAGATGAAGGCCATGAGCATGCTGGGCATCAAGGACCGCATCGAGGACATCCTCATCACGCTCGGCGAGCAGTACCACCTCATCCGCCCGCTTTCGGGCAAGGAGGGCCTGTTCCTGTACGTGGCCCTGCACCGCGCCAGCGCCAACCTGGCGATGGCCCGCTACAAGCTGTCCGAGGTCGAGAAGACGCTTCAGGTGTGAGCCGTCCCCTGGGTGGATGAGCGCCCGCCCGCCCCCCGGGCGGCGC
>NZ_JABXEP010000288.1:0-4299 GCF_013372605.1 Myxococcus sp. AM009 | reverse complement strand
CCGTCACACCGCCACCGCCCGCCACCGCCCAGGCCGTGCCCGAAGCCAACGTGCCCGAGGCCGCCAGCCCGCCCGAGGCGCCCGCGATGAGCGCGTCCGACGAGGAGCTGGCCCTGGCGCCGCTGACGCGGCCCAAGTTGGAGCCGGTGCGCTTCCTCATCGTCAGCGACCCCCTGGGCGCGCGCGTGACGTACCAGGGGAAGGACCTGGGCGAGACGCCCCTGAACCTCGAGGTGGCTCCGGATGCGAGCGGCGTGGCGGAAGCGGCGCTGACCTTCACCCTGGACGGCTACCAGCGCGCCCGCGCCGTCGCCAAGGGCGCGGGCCCCGAGGAGCGCTTCACGCAGAAGCTCCAGCTCAAGAAGAAGGCGAGCACGCGGCCTGGAAAGGCCCCAGACTCGTCGCCCTACAAGGACGACCCGTACTAGTGAAAACCCTGACAGCCCTCAAACGAGCGGGCCTCCTCGCGATGTGCCTGTGCGCGGGGGAGGCCCTGGCGGACGCCCGCCTTGAGGCCCGCCGCCACTTCCGCAGCGGCATGAGCCTCATCGCCCAGAAGCAATACGACGCGGGCATCGCCGAGCTCGAAGCCGCCTACGCCATCAAGCCGCACCCCAACGTCCTCTTCAACATCGCCCGCGCCTACCAGGACTCGGCCCGGCCGAGGGAGGCGCTGGAGGTGTACCAGCGCTACCTGGCCAGCAACCCGCCGGACGCGGCCTCCGTGCTGCCCATGGTGGCCGCGCTGGAGGAGCAGCTGAAGGCCGGGGAGGCGCAGGCCGCCGCGCAGGACCCGGCGTCGCTGCCCATGCCGCCGCCCCCCGCGGGCATGCAGTCCCAGCAGCAGCTGAGCGCGCTGCTGGAGCGGCTGGAGAAGGCGATTGAGCGGGCCGAGGCCATGCCCGTGGGGAGCGCCACCATCCCCGGCCTGACGCCCACCGGCGCCGCCCCCGCCAGCGCGGACGACGCGGCCGGCGGCGTGGACCTGGGCGCGGTGCCCTACGAGGAGCGCGTGGTGACGGCGAGCCGCCGCGCGCAGTCCTCGCTGGACGCGCCCAACGCCACCACCGTCATCACCGCCGAGGACATCCGCCTGTCGGGCGCCACGTCGCTGCCGGAGCTGCTGCGGCGCGTGCCCGGCGCGGACGTCATGGCCCTGGGCGTGGGCAGCGCCAACGTGTCGCTGCGCGGCTTCAACCAGCGCATCGCCAACAAGGTGCTGGTGCTGGTGGACGGCCGCACGGAGTACCAGGACTTCCTGGGCCTCACCATCTGGTCCTCCATCCCCATCGGCCTGGAGGAGATTGAGCGCATCGAGGTCATCCGCGGCCCGGGCAGCGCGCTGTACGGCGCCAACGCCATGTTGGGCGTGGTCAACATCATCACCCGCGCGCCCGGCACCGGACCGCGCGCGCGGTTCAACGTCACCGGCGGCACCGGCAACACCGCCGCGGGCTCCTTCGTCAGCCATGGCGGCTCGGGCGCGATGCGCTACCGGGCGGCGGCGGGCTATTCGCAGACGGACAAGTGGAGCCGGGACTACGCCAGCGGCCTGCCGGACGTGACGCTGCGCGGCCCCGACCCGGACCTGGGCGCCCGCGGCGCGCGCGCGTCGCTGTCCGCCGTGTACACCTTCGCCGAAGGACGGCAGGTGGGCCTGTCCGGCGGCGTGAATCGCTTCACCACGGAAATCTATCCGCCGGGCCTCTTGCGCAACTACTTCATTGACGGCGTCAACGCCTTCGCCAAGGGCGACGTGGAGCTGGGGCCGCTGAAGCTGAAGACGTTCTGGAACCACATCTCCAGCGACGCGGGCCCGCAGTATGAAGCCACCGGCCAGCGCTCGCTGGTGACGTCGCTCAGCTCCAACCTCTTCAACGCGGAGCTGCTCTTCGCGCGCGACTTCGAGCTCGCGGGCACGCACCAGCTCAACATCGGCGTGGAGGGCCGCCTCAAGCGCGTGGACTGGGGAGACTACCTGGGGCCGCTGCGCGAGCAGGTGCACGCGGCCTTCTTCGTCCAGGACGAGTGGCGCATCGTGGAGCCGCTGGCGCTGGTGGCCAGCTACCGCGTGGACCGGCACCCGCTGCTCAACCTGGGCAGCCCGGGCCTGGCGCACTCGCCGCGCATCTCCGCGCTGTTCAAGCCCTTCGAAAACCACGCCTTCCGCGCGAGCGCGGCCTCCGCCTTCCGCGAGCCCACGTTCCTGGAGAGCTACACGCAGTTGACGGTGCCCGTGCCGGGCATCAACGGCGTGAGCACGCTCACCACCGGCAACACGCAGCTGCGCCCCGAGCGCCTCACCGCCTTCGAGCTGGGCTGGCGCGGCGAGTCCCCGGAGCTGGGCATGGACCTGGACGTGGCCGTGTACCAGAACCGGGTGAGAGACCTCATCGGCCTGTCCGGGGTGACGCGGCTGCCGCCGGGCCAGTCGTACGACGCGGGCACTGGTTCGTACCTGCTGGGCAGCTCGTCCTTCCAGAACGAGGACGCCGTCTACACCGCGCGCGGCGCCGAGGCCGGCGTCACCCTGGCGCCGGTGGACGGCCTGGGCTTGAAGTTGAGCGCGTCGCTGCAGGACGTGACGTCGGACCGCGAGTCGACGGCCGAGTGCGGCCCGTGCAACCAGGCGCCACAGTTCCGGCTGTACGGCGGCCTCACCTACCGCTCTCGCGCGGACCTGGAGTTCGGCGTGGACGCGGCCTACACCTCCGCCTCCACGTGGATTGAGCGCGAGCCCGCCGCCGCGGACCCCACGCGCATCGACCTGGTGTCCAACCCGCTGCGCGCCTACACCGTGGTGAACGCGCGCGTGGGCTACATGGCCGTCAAGGACACCGTCACCGTCGCGCTGGTGGGCAGCCACCTGGGCGGCGCGCATTCGCAGCACCCCTTCGGCAATCGCATCGAGCGGCGCGTCTACGCGACCCTGACGGTGACTCCATGAGCCGCCCCCTCCTGTCCTCCTGGAAGCGGGCCGCCGGTGGCCTCGCCCTCGCGTCCGTGCTCGGGCTCGGCTGTGATTCACCGCCCGTGGTGCCCACCGCCGACGTGCGGCAGAACACGCGCACCGCGCGCATCGACGGCCACCTGGTGGTGCAGTCACGCGCGCGTGGCAACGCGGTGGTGTTCCTCTACGACGCGGACCGGCCCCCGCCGCCGCAGGGCACCGGCCGCCCCGTCACCTTCACCGTCGTCTCCGCCGAGCAGCTCTTCGGCCCGGCGCTGGCGGGTGACACGCCCGGCCCCTTCGTCGCGCCCTTCAGCTTCAGCCTGGTGCCCGCGGGCCGCTACCTGCTCCGCGGCTTCATTGACGTGAACGGCTGCGGTCCGGGCGCGGACGCCTCCTGCCGCCGCTCCGACTTCAACCCCTGGTACGGCGTCACCAGCGAGCCCAACGCGGGTGACGTGGGCGGCGCGGCGGTGGACGCCACTGGCAGGCCGCTCACGGTGGAGGTCGTCGTGGACGCAAACGGCCAGCCGCAGCCCGTCACCGGCGTGGCGGTGAGCTTCTCCGACACCGCGCGCGTGCCAAGGGATCGGCCCACGTTCCAGGTGGTGCAGGGCGACGGGCAGCTGGGCAGCGCGCAGAAGCAGCTGCGCCTCCAGCCGCTGTCCCTGCATGACGGCGCGGTGAACCAGCGCCCGGACGGCTTCGCCGTCAGCTACGTGGACGCCAACCACGACGGCATTCCCGACGACGCCAACCAGGACGGCGTCCCCGACCTCTGGCCGCGCGTGGTGGTGCGCAAGCTGGCGAATGACGCCAGCAACCTGGTGGACGAGAACGACCTGGACCGCGATGGTGTCCCGGACGCGCTGGGTGTGGACTACGCACGCGCGGACACCGGCGCCCTGGACGGCCAGCCGGATGTCGTCGTGCTCGCCGCGGGGCTCGTCCCGGACGGCCCCATCGCCGCGCTCACTGACGAGAATGGCAACCCGCGCATGGAAGGCGCCAGCGTTCCGGAGCTGCAGGTGGTGGTGCGACCCCAGGCACTGGACGTCCGGGTGCCCGAGAACCCAGTGCCACTGCTGGCGCTGCCCCGAGGTCGCTACGCGGTGGTGTTGATCCAACCCAGTGGCCAGACATGGCGTATGCCCAATGAACTGGCACCCACCCTGGCGTCTGGACTGGGGCTTCCCGCTGTGGAAAGTCAGGCTTTCTTCCTGGAGGTTCCCTGAGTGGTGGTGCTTTGACTTCGGAGGCTCCATCCGCCAACATGATCGCCGTTCCCCGGGGAACTGCCCCAATTGAGGTTGATGATCCGATGAAGGCCGGAACCCTCCCCGAGCCCC
>NZ_JABXEP010000287.1:0-4305 GCF_013372605.1 Myxococcus sp. AM009 | reverse complement strand
CCCCGTACCCGCCGCAGCCGAGCTACCCGCCCGCCTACCCGCCGCCGGGTGGGGGCAAGGGGAAGATGGGGCTCTTCGCTGGAATCGCCGCGGGGCTGCTCCTGGTCGGTGGTGGCGCAGCGGCGCTCTTCCTGAAGGGTGGAGGCAGCGCGGATGCGGCGCCGGCGAACCCTCCGGTTGCCGTGGCCACGCCGACGCCGCCTCCCAGCAGCCCTCCGGCGAACACGGCCTCCGTGGCGGCCGCACAGCCGCCCGTGAATCCCGCGACGCCACCTTCGACACCTCCCACGGAGGTCGCCGCGGCGCCGGTGAACACGCCTCCGCCGGAGACGACGCCCACGACCGTCGAGACGCCCCCTCCGCCTCCGGTTGAAACGCCGAAGCCCGCGGAGACAGTGGTGGCGAAGGTCGAGCGCCCGAGCAGCCGCCGCACCGCATCGTCGCGCCGGGAAGTCCCGGAGCCGCGCGTGTCCGCGCCGGCGCGTGCGGAGCGGCCTTCGTCGAACGATTCGGATGATGACTTCGACGAGCTCTTCGGCACGAAGAAGTCGAACTCGGGGTCGAAGCAGTCCGCGGCGCGTCCGACGGCGTATGTCCCGCCCGAGCCTGGGGGCGGGGTGCCGGACCGGCTGCAGCAGTCGGATATCATGTCGGTGGTGCTGGCCAACAAGCCGGCCATCGTGAAGTGCGTCAACGAGCAGAAGAAGAAGGACCCGTCGCTGAGCGGCAAGCTGGTGATGCGCTGGACCATCCAGACGAGCGGGAAGACGGCAGCGGTGTCATGCCGCACGAATGAGTTCCGCTCCACCTACATGGCGAGCTGCATCTCCGGGCTCATCAAGAGCTGGTCCTTCCCGCGTCACAAGCGGCAGGGCGAGCCCATCGACTTTCCGTTCACCTTCTGAACATTGGGGCGTCAAGCGAGGCCATCGCGACATGCAAGTCGCGATGGCCTCCGCTCCCGCTGTCTGCTTGTGCGAGGGGTGAATTTCCCGGCCGAGCAGCCGTCCAGGTGGCGTCGACACTCGTTGACACGTCCGGACGGGCGGGACTAAGCCTTCCTTGCTCGCATGGATATCGGGGCCTGTTGTCAGTGGCCGGAGGCCCCCCGGGCGGCGTTCCAAACAAGAGGAAATCTCAACATGCAGCTTCGCAAGATGATGTTGGTGCTCACGGCGCTGGGCGCGATGAGCGGTCTCATGGCTGGTTGCGGTGACGACACGACGTCCCCGGGCGCGTGCTCCAGCAATGACGAGTGCGGAGAGTCGGAAATCTGTCACCCGACCGCCCAGATCTGCGTGCAGACCTGTTCCGCCGCGGTGGACTGCCCCTCCACGGCGAAGACCTGCGCCCCGCTGGGCGGCACGGGTCCCAACGCCACCACGAGCATCTGCCAGTGCTCCACGGACGTGCTCTGCAACGGTGGCACGGACTCCGAGTCCACGGACCTGGTCTGCTCCAACCTGGACAACGTCTGCGTGACGGCCTGCACGTCCAACGCCGAGTGCACCGGCGACCGGACCTGCAACGTGAGCACCGGCCAGTGCGAAGAGGGTGAGCCCGTGCCTACGAGCTGCACGGGTGAGGGCCGCTCCACCTGCGCCTACGGTGACTACTGCAGCTCTGGCTCCTGCACGGAGCTGGCCGCCCCCACGTGCTCGAATCTGCAGGGCAAGCCTGCGGCCAGCTTTGACCCGGCAACTGGCACTGGCCACATCATCTACAATGTCACCAAGGAAGATTTTGGTTCCGCGTGCGGCTCTGATACGTCCGCGCAGACGGTCAAGGCGCGCGTTCACTTCTATTCCAAGGACGACGACCTGCCGTCCACGAAGGAAGGGCTCAACGGCTTCTTCTATGTGCGCACCAATGGCACCGAGTTGAATGCGGTTCCGCTTAGCAACGGCTACCAGCGTTCTTCGGACCGTAAGAGCGCCTCGATTTCGCTCAACCTGTGCACGTCCGCCGCAGACAATCAGATTGTACTTGGCGTGTACTTCACGGGTGGTAACGGGTACTGCGCGACCCTGACGAAGTAACGGGGCTGCGCCTCCGATTTGGCGAAATCCAACCCTCCGGGGTTGCTGAGGCCCCATGTTCCGACTTCGGAAGTGGGGCCTCAGTTCTATTGGGGGCCTGTTGTCGAACGAACTCCGTGCTGTGTCCTGTGTCGCTCTTGAATATTCGCCTGGGGAGAGCGTTCAAACACACCGCATGACCTCCCGAATCAGTCCTCAGTCCGCATCAGGAAGGAAGAGCATGAGCAAGAATCGAACGGTCCATGGCGTTGTCCTGGCTCTGGCAATGGGCCTCCCTGTTGTTGGGATGGCCGAGCAGGTCGAACAAGTGAGGCTCTCCTGTCCAGCCGGAACGAAACAGTTCGGCGGGCGCGAGACGATGACTGACCGCGGTGTGTTTTGTGTGAAGCGAAGCACCAGCGAAGGAATGCCCGTCGCACATGGGCCCTACGTGAGCTACCACCTGAACGGCCAGAAGAAAGTGGTGGGGCAGCACGCCGACGGTGCTCAATCTGGCGTGTGGACGTTCTTCGATGAGAACGGCGTGAAAACCGAGGAGATTGAGTTCGTGGGCGGCAACTACCACGGGCGACGACTCCAGTACTTCGGGACCGGCGTGACGAAGGTGGCAGAGCATTGGGTCGCGGGGAAGCGTGAAGGGAGCGCTGTGACCTATGCCGAAAACGGCCAGAAGCTGAGTGAGCAGATGTACCGGGCCGGTCATGCCGTCAAGACGGCCGATGCACCTGCAGCCTGCAAGTAGCTGTTCTCAGTGGGCGTGATGGACGCGAAGGCCTTCCATTTGGAAGGCCTTTTGCTTTGGTCGGGCTATCGTCGCGAACCTCGCTCGACTAGGAAGATCCATCGTGAAGGCGCCATCGCTCACTCCTGTTTTGCCAGATCTTCCCGTCTGCAGGGTGCAGCAGATGGGATTGCGCGAACTCGAGCGCATTCGGCTCATCCTCCGGGGGGGGTCGGTCATCGACTGGCGGAGGATGCACTTCCAGACGCGCGGGGAGGTCGACAACTTCCTCAGGCTCCTTCAACTGGATGTGTCCCGTCCCTACGACGAGGAGTGGGCCCGGGGCGTCTTGGCTGAAGCCGTCGAGTACCTCCGGAAGACGTTCAATTACCGCGTCGCGGACGCAGTGGCTCGGCCCGAGGAAATCCACGACCTGTTCCTCTATGCTTCGGGAGTCAAAGGGTCGCCCAGGCATCGGCGCATCGCATGCGTCGTCCTGAAGGTGATGCACGTCATCCAGCACATTGAAGGGCGAGACCTTCTCTTCCGGTTGCCGGTCTCGGAAGCGGAGCTGGCGGAGCTCATCATGGAGCGTGTGTTGGGCGTCGCCGCTGAGATGCAGGCCAAAGGGCTGCCCATCGTGGAGTTCGCGCACTCCATCAAGACCCAGGACTCGCTCATCACCAAGCTGTTGGCGAAGAAAGATACGGTGGCCGCGCAGGTCTACGACAGGACCCGGTTCCGTGTCGTGACACAGAAGCGGGAGGACTTGCTGCCGGCACTCTACTACCTCACGCAGCGGCTCTTCCCGTTCCATCTCGTTGTTCCTGGGCAGACGGAAAACACGCTACTGCCGTTCAAGTCAGTCCTCGCTGAGAACCCACACTTCGAACAGCACATCCCCCGCCTCCATTTGGATCGCGACTTCGAAGATCGTGAGAGCTCTGGCGGAAACGCCTTCTCCGGCAATACCTACCGGGCACTGAACTTCGTGGTGGATATCCCGGTGCGGATGGATGCCTATCTCCCGCCACCCGAGGAAGATACCCGGCCACGGAAGGGCCGAATTCTCATTTCTCTTGTCGAGTTCCAGATTGTCGATGAGGAAACCGCGCGTCTCAACGAGCGTGGAGAGAATGCCCACGAGGCCTACAAGCGGCGGCAGAAGCAGCGGGTGCTCAAGCGCCTGAGCCAAGGCCTCGTGGTTCCCAAACGGCAGGAGTGACGTCACGGGAGCGCCCCTTGTTCACGGCACTCCCTGGTGATGCCTCAGGGATACTCGTAGACGCCTTCAAGCTCGGCCAGTGTGGAATGGATGCTTGAACCCGAGCCCTGATTGCTCCATGCGTCAATGACTATTGATTGTGGCGATAGACGTGAATGTCAGAGCCGGATGGGCCTGCTTCATGCCATGCCAGCGTAAGCGTCCGGCCAACGACGTGCTGAGAGGCGTTGAGGCGAGAGCCGCCGCCGTGGACGCTGGCGAGCATGTCGAAGTCGGTGGAGAAGCAGGAGTGGTTCCAGGTCGCGGAGTCTTTCGAGGCG
>NZ_JABXEP010000286.1:0-4502 GCF_013372605.1 Myxococcus sp. AM009 | reverse complement strand
GTCGGGACACACCGTCCCTGTCGGGGGCGGTGGGGCGGTTGCGGTTGTCGGCGCGGCGCGTGGACTTCCCGCCCGCCTACCCGGGCACCCGGCGGGAGGCCGAGGTCCGCGTGGTGAATGGCGGTCGGGCTCCGTTGGACGTCACGTGGACGGACGTGTCGGCGCCCTTCTCGTTGGGGGAGGCGCTGCCGGTCCGGGTGCTGGCGGGAGAGGTGCCGGTGCGCCTGCGCTTCGCGCCCGAAGCCGAGGGGCGCTACGAGGTCATCCTCACCGGCACCGCGTCGGACGGTGGCCAGGTGCGGCTGGTGCTGGCGGGCGAGGCGAAGCCGGTGCCGGAGTGCTTCACGCCCGTGACGTGCGCGGCGGCCACCTTCGACCTGGTGACGGAGCGGTGTGTGGAGTCGGTGTTGCCGGACGGCACCGCGTGTGCGCCGGGCAATGCCTGCATCACCGGCGCCACCTGTCAGGCGGGCCGCTGCCGGGGCGAGGAGCGCCCCTGTGACGACGGCGACGCCTGCACCACGGACGTGTGCCACGTGCTGGACGGGTGCCAGTCCGTGCCGGCGCCGCCGTGTCCAGCGACGGGGCCGTGTCAGGTGGGGACGTGCGACCCGCGGATGGGATGCGCCACGGCCCCCGTGCCGGACGGCACACTGTGCGGCGCGGCCCAGGGCACCTGCGAGGACGCGGACGTGTGCCTGGACGGGGCCTGCGTGAAGCGCGATTTGCCGGAGGGCTTCCTGTGTGAAGCGGCCAGTCCGTGTCAGGCGTCGGGGCACTGCCGCGGCGGCGTGTGCGCTCGGCCCGCGGCGCGACCCCTGAAGGTGGATTGGGAGCACGACGCCCGGGCGGGAGGAGCGCAGCTGCAGGACCTGCTGGTGGGGCCGGAAGGGGACGTGACGTTGTCGGGCTTCTACGGCACGCCCGTGCTGGACGCGGCGGGCGAGGCTCCGGTGCGAGCCTCCCACCCGGCGCGGCGCTGCATGCTGTGGAATGACCGGCTCCTGTGCATGGACATGCCGATGGACGGGACGGTGTCGCTGCTGGAGCGCGACACGGGGGCGCCGCGGTGGACCTTCACCCTGGCCGACGCACGGCCGGACTTCCGGGAGAGGACGCAGACGCTCTTCCTGGCGCGGCTGGCGGTGATGGCGCCGGACCGGCTGGCGGCCCTCTTCGAGGCCTACCCCACGGACCAGCGGCGCGACACCGCGTGCCGCCTGTACTTCCTGGTGGTGCTGGATGCCTTCGGCCACATGGTCTCCGCGCGCGAGCTGACGGACCCGCTGCTCGCCGAGTGCGACCACCCGCACCCGTATGGCCTCGCCTCGGACGCGGTGGGTGACCTCTACGTCGCCTTCGCGCCCACGCTGAACAGGGGGGCGCCGCTGGCGTCGGGGACGCCCACGTTGTTGATGGCCTTCTCCTCGGAGGGGGTGCCGCGCTGGCGGAGGACGGAGCCCCTGCGCGCGGGTGAGCTCGCGGTGGTGGACGGGCTGCTGCTGCCTGAATGGGGCGTCCAGGCGTTGAGCACCCGGGATGGGACACCGGTGGGGTCGTCCCTTGAGCAGCAGCTCGGCCGCGCGGTGGCCACTCGGGAGGTGGTGGTGCCCAGCGCGCCGGGCACCACGGTGAACGCGGGCGCGGACAGCCTGAGCGCCACGCCGGCCGCGACGCAGCTCAAGGGCTTCCGGCTTCCGGACCTGGGGCTGGCGTGGCTGTACTCGCTGAAGGAAGGCCAAAGCCTGACGACCAAGGAGCTCCGGATGGGCACCTGGCCCAGGGGCGCGGGTCTTCCGCCCGAGACGCTGGTGCTGACGCACGCGGTGGCGGCTGACCACCAGCGGTTGCTGGTGGGCGTGCGCGCGCGGGATGGGGCGGAGGCCTTCCAGTGCCCGCTCGACTACGCGCCGCGCACGGTGCCGCAGTTGATGGAGCTGGGGCCGGGCGCCCTCTACTTGATGGACGGGGCCCTCGGTTGTGGCGAGTGCGACCCGCCCTTCGCCACCAGCCAGCCGCGCTTCATGCGCTTCCCCATGCCGGGGTTGCTGCCCGCGAACGCGCCCTGGCCTGGCACTTTCGGAGGACCGGGGCACGGGCACCATGAGAACGCGGTGCACTGAGCGGCGCGGCGCTTCACTGTGGAGAACTTGTGGGCGGGGCTCAGATGAGATTTCCAGCTTTCTAGACCTGACCCGTCGTTCAACTTGGAATGGGCTGGCAATACCTTGAGCTTGCCTTTGCGCGAATCCCTCTCGCGCGGGCGCTCGGAGCTTCCCGTCCATGTCCAAGCTCCGGCCGGGGGCCTTCGCCTCGGTGGGGCTGAGGGTGGACAATGCGTGCTGACGCTCCGCTACACGCCGCGCGAGGCAACCTCCCCCGCGTGGGGAGAAGCGTCGAGCGATGAGCGCCCACGCCCTCCAGACGCTCCTCCGCTCTCTGTTTCAGGGCCCGAGGTGCACCCACGGCGATTGCGCCGCAAGGGGCCACGTCACGATGTCACGGAAGCCGGGCCTGGCACCGTGTCTGGAGCTGTTGGAGGTAGGGAGCGGAGTGCCTTCATCGGGATGCGCGCTCGGCCATGGAGTTCGGCGGCGAGCGCGGCAGGCCACTCGCGCGCCGGGGTAGCGGTTTCCCGCATACCGCGCTGCTTCCTGAGCACCCTGAAAGGAATTCAGTCTTCACGGCGCCTGCTCACACTCGACGTGAATGCGCAACTGCTATGGGTCCTCACCACACCCGGCCTGTCACGGTGCTTGCGGGAGTCAGGACCCGACGGGTGGACAGGCCACGCGCAGCCGATATTCTTCGCCCACCGTAGCGTTGGAGTTCGTGGACGGTATTCCACGGTGCCCACGCGCAGGCCGCTCGGGAAGCAACCCCCTTGTTCCCGGCGCTCGCGTGGAAGGAGTGCGGTTGCCCGGACGACCTTGGAGGTCCGGCGTGCGGCGGCTTCGTGGCATCGTGGGGGGCCCGCTCGGGCCCCGGGTGGCAGTCTCCCGGGGCCCGAGAGACCTCGTCCCTGCCGCCGCTACGGTGAGGGGGTCTCCGCCGCCTGGTTCGCTTCCACGCGCGTGAAGGACAGCAGGTAGGCGGGCTCGTCTCGCGTGCTCGCCTGTATCAACTCCTCCGTCAGCGCATGCAGGGGCCAGCGGTCCATGGACGCCTCGCGGAAGAGGGCCACCGCGCCTTCCAGCGCGCCGATTCGCGCCAGCGCCTGCTCGCGTCCGGCCTCGTCGCCCAGCTCCTGGGCGCCGCCGCGGATGAGCTGCAGGCCCACCATGCGCTCCACCATGGTGGGTTGTTCGGCCATGCGCGCGCCAATGTCGCGGGTGATGCGGCCCAGCCGCTTCCGGTCCTCGGGGGACAGCGCGCCCCGCGTGCCCACGTTGCGCGTGCGCAGCACCCACGAGCCCCGGTCCGTCACGCTGTGGGCCGCCACCGCCATCGCCGTGGCGCTGACATCCGGCACCCCCGAGCCCTCCAGCAGCTTCCGGGCCTCCTCGTACGTGCGGGTGAAGACGCCCTCGCGCCACACGGGCAGGGCGGCCACCTGCTCCAGGCGGTCCATCTCCGCCGCGCTCATCTCCGAGCCCGGCTCCGTGTCTCCCAGGAGCAGCAGCAACTGGAGCTGCATGGCGCGCGGGTGCGCGGCCGCCAGCGCCTCCAGCTTCTGGCGGAACACCGCGCGCGCTTCGTCATGGGAGGACTGCGGCAAGGCCTCGCCCCGGAGCACGTCCATCACCGCCACGAAGAGGGACGGGTCCTCCAGCCGAGGCACCTGCCGCAGCAGGAAGAGCGCCTTGTCCGCGTCCAGTCGCGGGCTGCCCAGGGCCAGCATCAGCCTCACGTCGTCCGACGCGGCGCGCTCCCAGGCGGCCTTCGCCGCGGCGGCGATGGCCGGGTCGGGCGGCAGCGGCGTGGCGCCGGGGAGCAGCGCGCTCTGCTGGAAGTCGGGCTGGCCCAGGTCCACCCAGGCCTGGCGGAACGCCTGCTGCCAGTCCATGCCGCTCCCGCGCCGCAGCTCGTACAGCCGCGCCAGCAGCTTTGCTTCCGAGGCGCCCGGCGCGGCCGCCTCCAACCGCCGGAGCGCGTCGCGGGCCTCGGTGTCCTGGCCTTCCTCCAGCGCGAGGCAGGCCTTCACGAGGAGCGCCGGCGCGTGCTGGGGCGAAAGCTTCAGCGCGGCCGCCAGCGCCTCGTGCGCCTGGACCCGCTGGCCCGTCGCGGCGGCCCGAGCGGCGCGGTCCGTCTGGACCAGCACCTCCATGGGCGCCTGGGACTTCGCTTGGGGCGTCTCGTGCGTGTGGTCCGCGTGGGACTCGCCATGCGCCTCGTGCGTGTCCCGTGGGGTGGAACCGGGCGATGAAGGCCGTGGGTTCCACAGGAAGAGCCCTCCGGCCAGCACCGCCACGCCGACGCCCGCGCCTCCCCACAGGACCTTGCCGCGTCGCCGGGGCACGGGGGCGCTATCGGAGGAGGAAGGGAGGGGAGGCGTCATCGGG
>NZ_JABXEP010000285.1:0-4672 GCF_013372605.1 Myxococcus sp. AM009 | reverse complement strand
CCGCGCCGCATGGGACGGTGGCCGCGGCGGCGGGGCTGCTCGTCATCGGCGGCGTGGAGGCGTGGCGCGTGCTGAGGGACCCGCTGGGCTGGCGGCTGGGCGACACCTGGGCGCAGACGCAGGTGGTCGACGGGAAGGTTGTCGCGGGCGTAACCGTTGCAGCACGCACGCCGGTCGCGCATGAGCGCGCCTCCGGCAGGCTCATGTCCGCGGCGAAGGTGCGCCGTGGACGCTCGTCGTTCAGGAAGCGAAGGGGGTACCCGTGCGCATCGCGCTGACCCACAACCTCAGGCTGTCTGATTTGGAAGAAGAGGCGGAGTTCGACACGCAGGAGACGGTCAACGCGCTCGCGGCGGCCATCGAGCGCATCGGCCACCGGCTGGAGCGCTTCGAGGTGAGCGGCCCGGCCTCGCGCACCGTGGCGCGGCTGGAGGCCTACAGCCCCGACCTCATCTTCAACACCGCCGAGGGGCGCCGCGGCCGCTTCCGCGAGGCCTTCTATCCGGCCCTCTTCGACGAGCTGGGCTTCGCGTACACGGGCTCGGACGCGTACGCGCTGGCGCTGACGCTCGACAAGCAGCTCACCAAGCTGGTGCTGTCCAAGCAGGGCATCCGCACGCCCGGCTGGCAGTACGTGGAGAAGCTCAGCGAGCTGTCCGCGGAGAACCTGCGCTTCCCCGTCATCGTGAAGCCCAACTTCGAAGGGTCCTCCAAGGGCATCACCCAGGACTCCATCGCGGAGACGCTGGACGAGGTCCGCGCCAAGGTCGCCGCCGCGCTGGAGAAGTACCCGTCCGGCGTGCTGGTGGAGGAGTACATCTCCGGCCGCGACCTCGCGGTGCCGTTCCTGGAGTCGGTGGACAATGACTACGACGGCGTGCTCACCCCGGTGGAGTACGTCATCGACCCGTCCGTCACGCAGGACCGCAAGTACGCCATCTACGACTACGCGCTGAAGACGTCGCGGGAGGGCGCGGTCAGCGTGCGCGCCCCGGCGCAGATTCCGCCTCGCACGGCGGAGGACATCCGGCGGATGGCGCAGAAGGTGTACCAGGCGCTCGACTGTCGTGATTTGGGCCGCATCGACGTGCGCCTCAGCGACGCCGGCGTGCCGTACTTCCTGGAGATCAACGCGCTCCCCAGCCTGGAGCCGGGCGCGGGCATCTACGCGTCCGCGGAGCTGGACGGCCTGCACCTGGATGGGGTCATCAACTCCATCATCACCAGCGCGGCGAAGCGGTACAAAATCAAGGACTCGTCGCGCCGCCAGGGCAAGCCGGCGCGCAAGAGCGGTCCGCTGCGCGTGGGCTTCAGCTTCAACGTGAAGCGCGTGAAGCCCACGGCCACGGCGGAGACGGTGGAGGACAGCGAGGCGGAGTACGACTCGCCGAACACGCTCCAGGCCATCCGCGAGGCGATTGCGTCGTGGGGCCACGAGGTCATCGACCTGGAGGCCACGGCCGAGCTGCCCTCGGTGCTGTCGAGCACGCCGCTGGACGTGGTGTTCAACATCGCGGAGGGCTTCAAGGGCCGCAACCGCGAGAGCCAGGTCCCGGCGCTGCTGGAGCTGCTGGACATCCCGTACACGGGCTCGGACCCGGCCACGCTGTCCATCGCCCTGGACAAGGGCCTGGCGAAGAAGATTGTCCGGCAGGCCGGCATCCTCACGCCCAACTTCCAGCTCATGGCGACGGGCAAGGAGCGCCTCAACAAGGAGTTCACCAGCTTCCCGCTCATCGTGAAGCCGGTGGCGGAGGGCAGCTCCAAGGGCGTCGTCACCAAGAGCGTCTGCCACAGCGAGGCGGAGCTGCGCGAGGTGGTGCGCGAGATCGCCGGCAAGTACCAGCAGCCGGCGCTCATCGAGGAGTACATCCGCGGCCGTGAGTTCACCGTGGGCCTGCTGGGCGAGCGGCGTCCCCGCGTCCTGCCGCCCATGGAGATCGTCTTCCTGGACCGGGAGGAGAAGAACCCCGTCTACAGCTTCCAGCACAAGCTCGATTGGACGGACCGCATCCGCTACGACGCGCCGGCGAAGCTGGAGCCCGCGCTGCTGGAGCGGCTGCGCACGGCGGCGCGCAGCTCGTTCATGGCGCTGGGGTGCCGCGACGTCGCGCGCATCGACTTCCGCATGGACGACAAGGGGCGCATCTACTTCATCGAGTGTAACCCGCTGCCGGGCCTGACGCCGGGCTGGAGCGACCTGGTGCTCATCGCCCAGGGCGCCGGCATGGACTACCGGGGGCTCATCGGCGAAATCATGGCCCCCGCCATCCGCCGCTACAAGGAGCGCGAGGCGCGCCGCGCCGCCAGCGAGCACCCCGCTTCGGTGCTGCGCAAGAGCGTGCCCCTGGAAGAGGGGGCTCCCGCCGCCGCGCCGCCCGTGGCCGTGACGGCCCCCGCACCGGCATCCCCAGCGGCGGAGCCGTTGCCGCGCGTGGACGCGAAGGCCTGAGTCCCACGTGACGCCCCGGCCCGAGTCCGCCCACCGAGGCGGCGGGCGGGGCCGGGTGGAGTGGTTGACGGTGGGGAGCGGTCGGTTAGTGTCCCCCTCCATGGTGCACATCCCCGAGGAGACCGGTCCGCGCGTCCGGGCCCGTGAGCTGGGCCTGCCGCTGGGGCGCTTCAAGCCCGGCAAGTTCAACGCCATCACCGACGTGGAGGGGGTGCTCGTCGGGCACAGCACGTTGATACGGGGCGAGGGCCCGCTGCGCCCCGGGCACGGTCCGGTGCGCACGGGGGTCACCGCCATCCTCCCCAACCAGGGGAACATCTTCATGGAGCGCATGACGGGCGGCGGCTTCGTGCTCAACGGCGCGGGCGAGGTCTCCGGCATGACGCAGCTCATGGAGTGGGGCCTCATCGAGACGCCCATCCTCCTCACCAACACCATGGCGGTGGGGGCGGTGTCGGACGGCGTGGCGCGTTACCTGGTGGACCGCTACCCCGGCATCGGCGACGAGCACGACGTCATCATCCCCGTGGTGGGGGAGTGCGACGACTCCTGGCTCAACGACATCTCCGGGCGCCACGTGCGCGAGGAGCATGTCTTCGAGGCCATCCACACCGCCTCCAACGGCCCCGTGGCCGAGGGGAACGTGGGCGGCGGCACCGGCATGGTGACGTGCGACTTCAAGGGCGGCATCGGCACGTCCTCCCGCAAGCTGCCGGAGGTCCTCGGCGGCTACACGCTGGGGGTGCTGGTGATGTCCAACTTCGGGAAGATGCACAACCTGCGCGTGGGCGGCCTGCCCGTGGGCGAGGTGCTGGCGGAGAAGTTCAAGGACACACCCAAGCGCGGCCAGACGTACGGCTCCATCATCGCGGTGGTGGCCACGGACGCGCCGCTGCTGAGCCATCAAATCAACCGCCTCTGCAAGCGCGTGGCGCTGGGCATTGGCCGGGTGGGCAGCTACGCGGCGCACGGCTCGGGGGAGATTGTCGTCGGCTTCTCCACGGCGAACATCATCCCCCGGCGCACGCAGAAGATGGTCTACAAGCTGAAGCTCCTCCTGGACCAGCGCCTGGACCCCCTCTACGAGGCCGTCATGGAGGCCACCGAGGAGGCCATCCTCAACGCCATGTGCATGGCCACGTCCATGACGGGGGCCAACGGAAACCACTGCCCGGCGCTCCCCCTGGACGAGGTCCGGCGCTTCCTGGACGCCTACAAGCCGATTTTCGCCTCCGTGAAGAAGCGCCCCCAGCAGTCGAGCGCCCCGGCGGCCAGGGAGCGGCCCGGCACCGAGGACCGGGAGGGGGACGTGAAGGCGTCCACCGCCCGGCCGACCCAGGTCCGGAGCGCCGAGGGAATCCCGTTTCCCACCCGTCCGGCACCGGACGACCCCGGCGAGCCGGGGGGCCCAGAGGGTTCCTCTTCCGGGAGCCCGGCGGGTTCTGATAGTTAAGCCCCTCTTTTCACGTCTCCGTACGGAGCACAGGAGTCAAAGATGGCCCGCAGCAAGAGCAAGCACCGTCGCGTGCAGATGAAGATCAAGCAGGCCTGGAAGAAGCGGGCGAAGAAGAACAAGGCCGAGGCGAAGGCCGCCGCCGAGTCGAAGAAGAAGTAGTCGTCCCGACCGCGCTCGTGCGGCCCGTGGCTCAGTCCCGGGTCGCCGAGAACGGAGTGTTGACGTTGCAGCGCTGTCCCCCCGTGTCGGCCGCGCGCACGTAGCTGCCCGTGAGGACGCCGGCGATGGACGCCGTCCCGCCATCCGTCAGCGGCGCCGTGTAGCTGCCGGTGAGCGTCAGCGTGTCCGTCCGGTTCGCCGTGGGCGCTCCCGTTCCCGTCAGCAGGAAGGTCCCCTGCGCGGTGATGGTGCCCCGGACAGGGACGCCCGCCAGTCGGCTGGCGAGGTCTTCGCCCGAGCGGGCGATGTCCAGGACTTCACCCGTGGGAACCTCCACCCCCAGGAGCGCGCACTCCGAGGGCACGCCCGCGTCCGGGTTGAACTGCAGCCGGTAGCGGCCTTCGACCGCGGGGCACTCCGTGCAGGGGGCGGCTCCTCCGCCACAGGCGCCGGTGGTGAGCAGGAGCAACCCGGCGAAGAAGGGGGCGAAACGTCCAGAAGTCATGACTTGATTCTCCTTGAGGCGGAGGCCGGACTTCCCGGTGGGACGGCTGGTTCCTACGTTGGGAAAGGGCGGCGTTCGGTGGGCTCGTAGGGTGGGGTGG
>NZ_JABXEP010000284.1:0-4727 GCF_013372605.1 Myxococcus sp. AM009 | reverse complement strand
GGGTTGGAGTAGGGAAGGGGACATGAACCGTACCCTCCTGTCCCTGCTCGGCGCGGCGCTGCTGTCGAGCGCCGCCACCGCCGCGGAGAAGACGCCCCCCGCCCGGTTCCCGGATGCCGCGGAGCTCCAGCGCCTGACGGCGCGCTTCGCCCCCGTGGAGCTCCGGGTGGACCTGAAGGCGCTGCCGGAGTCCGAGCGCCGCGCCCTGGCTCGCATCGTCCAGGCCTCGAAGCTGATGGACGCGCTCTTCCTGCGTCAGCGGTGGGCGGGCAACGAGCCGCTGCTGCTGGACCTGGTCGGGGATACGACGCCGCTGGGCCGCGCGCGGCTGCAGGCGTTCCTGTTGGACAAGGGGCCCTGGAGCAGCCTCGACGAGGCGCGGCCTTTCCTCCCCGGCGTGCCGGCCAAGCCCGCGTCCGCGAACTTCTATCCGGCCGGCGCCACCCAGGCGCAGGTGGAGGCGTGGGTGAAGTCGCTGCCCGAGGCGCGGCAGAAGGAGGCCACCGGCTTCTACACCACCATCCGCCGCGGCACGGACGGCGGCTTCATCGCGGTGCCCTACAGCGTGGAGTACCAGGGCGAGCTGGCCCAGGCCGCCGCGCTCTTGCGCGAGGCCGCCGCGCTCACCCGGCAGCCCACGCTGAAGGCGTTCCTCACCTCGCGCGCGGACGCGTTCCTGTCCAACGACTACTACGCCAGCGAGGTGGCGTGGATGAAGCTGGACGCCAGCATCGAGCCCACCATCGGGCCCTACGAGGTCTACGAGGACGAGTGGTTCAACTACAAGGCCGCCTTCGAGGCCTTCGTGGGCCTGCGCGACGACGCGGAGACGCAGAAGCTGGCGAAGTTCAGCGGGCAGCTCCAGGGGCTGGAGGACCACCTCCCCATCGACCCGAAGCTGCGCAACCCGAAGCTGGGGGCGCTGGCGCCCATCCGCGTCATCAACAGCCTGTTCTCCTCCGGTGACGGCAACCGGGGCGTGCAGACGGCCGCCTTCAACCTGCCCAACGACGAGCGGGTGTCGGAGAAGATGGGCTCCAAGCGCGTGATGCTGAAGAACGTGCAGGAGGCCAAGTTCGAGCGCGTGCTGCTGCCCATCGCCAAGGTGGCCCTCACCCCGGCGGACCAGAAGGACGTCTCCTTCGAGGCCTTCTTCACGCACATCCTGATGCATGAGCTGATGCACGGCCTGGGGCCCAGCAACATCACCGTGGGCGGCAAGGCCACCACCGTGCGCAAGGAACTCCAGGCGGCCTCCAGCGCCATCGAAGAGGCGAAGGCGGACATCTCCGGCCTGTGGGCGCTCCAGCGCCTGGTGGACACCGGCGTCATCGACAAGTCGCTGGAGCGCACCATGTACACGACGTTCCTGGCCTCCGCGTTCCGCTCCATCCGCTTCGGCGTGGACGAGGCGCACGGCAAGGGCATCGCCGTGCAGCTCAACCACTTCCTGGACACCGGCGCGGTGAAGGTGAACGCGGACGGCACCTTCTCCGTGGTGCCGGCGAAGATGAAGCCGGCCGTCACCTCGCTGACGAAGCAGCTCATGGAGCTTCAGGGCCGCGGCGACCGGAAGGCCGCCGAGGCGCTGCTGGCGAAGCACGGCGTGGTGCGCCCGCCCGTGCAGCGCGTGCTGGAGCGCCTCAAGGACGTGCCGGTGGACATCGCGCCGCGCTACGTCACCGCGGAGGAGCTGGTCCGCGACGTGAAGAAGTAGCCACCGGTCCGTTGCCCCGCCCCGCCGCCTGGGCTTTTCCCGTGCGCGGCGAGCTGGCGATGGCCAGAAAGCAGGAGAGATGGAGACTTCCGCCCGCCAACTCCGTCCAGCGCCGCCCGGTCCCTGGGGCGTCGTCATCGCGCTCGTCGTCATGGGCGCGTGGGGCGGGCACCTGGCCTGGGCGCTGACCCGGGCGGAGCTGCCATGGGTGGAGCCGCTCACCTGGCTGCACGTCGCCCTCCAGGCCTGGCTGTGCACGGGGCTCTTCATCACCGGCCACGACGCCATGCACGGCACGGTGTCTGGCCGGCGCTGGGTGAACGAGGCCGTGGGCACGGTCGCCTGCTTCCTCTTCGCGGGGCTGTCCTACCGGCGGCTGGTGGTGAACCACCGTGCCCACCATGTGCGGCCCACGAGCGAGGAGGACCCGGACTTCTCCACGCACAGCCAGTCCTTCTGGCCGTGGCTGGGCACCTTCATGGCCCGCTACACCACGCTGCCCCAGCTTGGGGTGATGGCGGCCAAGTTCAACGTGCTGCTCTTCCTGGGCGTCTCCCAGCCGCACATCCTCGCCTTCTGGGTGCTGCCCTCGGTGCTGGGCACGTTGCAGCTCTTCTACTTCGGCACCTACCTGCCGCACCGGCGCCCGGAGACGCCGGACATGGCCCCGCACCACGCGCGCACCCTGCCGCGCAACCACCTGTGGGCCCTGCTGTCGTGCTTCTTCTTCGGCTACCACTGGGAGCACCATGAGTCCCCGGGCACGCCCTGGTGGCGGCTGTGGCGCCTGAAGGACGCCCGTGCCCGGGAGGCCGCGCTGGCGCAGGGCGCCGGGACGCTCCCGGGACAGGAAGGCACTGCCCGGTAACGCACGGGCGGCCTGGGCCGTTATACAGGGGCCATGCGTGACAAGCCGCCCGCCGAGCCGCCCAGCTCCGAAGTCACCCCCGAGAAGACGTACCTGCGCCGGCGCGAGCTGCTGAAGAACGCGGGCCTCTTCGCGGGCACGGCCGTCGCCGTCGCCGGAGGGCTGCACCTGCTGGGCCGCAAGCAGACGCGCCCCATGGACCGCTTCGTCCCGGACGCGGGCCTGGTGGAGCAGCCGGTGGCGAAGGCGATGGGCCCCTTCGACACGGACGAGCCGCGCACGCCCTACGAGGACGTCACCACCTACAACAACTTCTACGAGTTCGGCTTCGACAAGAACGACCCGGCCCGCTTCGCGCACACGCTGAAGCCCAGGCCGTGGAGCGTCGTCATCGACGGCGAGGTGCACCAGCCGCGGACGGTGGACGTGGAGCAGCTCACGTCCTGGTTCTCCCTGGAGGAGCGCGTCTACCGCATGCGCTGCGTGGAGGCCTGGTCCATGGTGATTCCGTGGCTGGGCTTCCCGCTGGCGGCGCTGCTCCAGCGCGTGGAGCCCACCCGCCAGGCGAAGTACGTCGCCTTCACCACGCTGCTGGACCCGGAGCAGATGCCGGGCCAGCGCCGCGCCCTGCTGGACTGGCCGTACACGGAAGGCCTGCGCCTGGACGAGGCGATGAACCCGCTCACGCTCATGGCCACGGGGCTCTACGGCCGGCAGCTGCCCAACCAGAACGGCGCGCCGCTGCGGCTGGTGGTGCCGTGGAAGTATGGCTTCAAGGGCATCAAGTCCATTGTCCGCATCACCCTCACGCGGGAGGAGCCCATGACGACGTGGCGGTTGTCCGCGCCGCGCGAGTACGGCTTCTATGCCAACGTGAATCCCGCAGTGCCCCATCCGCGCTGGAGCCAGGCCAGCGAGCGCCGCATCGGCGACTTCGAGCGCCGCCCCACGCTGCCCTTCAATGGCTACGCGGAGCAGGTGGCCCACCTCTACACCGGCATGGACCTGCGCCGGTTCTACTGAGTCCCCGCGCCATGGCCTCGTCTCCATACCCCTGGCTCAACCCCGCGCTCGTCGTGGGCGGCCTGTCGCCGCTGCTGATGCTCGCCGTCCAGGGCCCCCGGGGCGAGCTGGGGCCCAACGCGATTGAAGCCGCGCTCCACCAGACGGGGCTGTTGGCGCTGGTGCTGCTGCTGGCCTCGCTGGCGTGCACGCCGCTGCGGCTGGTGGCGGGGTGGACGTGGCCCGCGCGCGTGCGCCGCACGTTGGGCCTGCTGGCCTTCACCTACGCGGCGGCGCACTTCCTCGTGTACGCGGTGCTGGACCAGGGGCTGGCGTGGGGCACGCTGTGGGCGGACGTCACCGAGCGCCCCTTCATCACCGTGGGCTTCGCCGCGCTGGTGCTGCTGGTGCCGCTGGCCGTGACGTCCACCCAGCGGTGGGTGCGGCGGCTGGGGTTTCCGCGCTGGCAGCGGCTGCACCGGCTGGCCTACGTGGCCGCGGCGCTGGGCGTGGTGCACTTCGTGTGGCGCGTGAAGAAGGACGTCACCGAGCCGCTCATCTACGGCGCGGTACTGGCGCTGCTGCTGGCCATCCGCGTGGGTGAGGCCCTGCGAAAACGCCGGGCCCGCGCCGCCGCGGCGGCCCGGAACCCGGCGTGAGTGAAGCGGCGCCCAGCGGGGCGCGGCGCGCTACTTGCGCGGCAGCGGGAGGATGGTGTCCACCAGCGTCATGAGCTGCGCGCAGCTCACCGGCTTGCGGACAAAGGCGCTGATGCCGGCCTTCTGTCCCAGCGCGCGCACCTCCGCCACGTTCGGGTCGCCCGTCATCATCAGGATGGGCACCTTGGCCAGCCTCGGGTTGGCGCTGGCGCGAATCTGCGCGGCGAAGTCCGCGCCGTTCATCCCATCCATGTGGAAGTCCGTGAGGACCAGGTCCACCGGCTCCGCCTCCGACACCTTGAGGCCTTCCTCGGCGGACTCCGCTTCGAGGAACTCGAAGTTGCGAGCCATCAGGTAGATCTTCAGCAGCGTGCGGATGGAGCGGCTGTCATCCACCAACAGCACGCGCTGCGGAGCGGTGCCCGCGGCGGGGCGTGCGCCCAGGGGGCGGGTCGTCTCCGTCGTGGTGCGGAGGGGGAGG
>NZ_JABXEP010000283.1:0-4808 GCF_013372605.1 Myxococcus sp. AM009 | reverse complement strand
GTGTTGTTCATCATCCAGTCGGACAGCCTGCTCCAGGGACTCGGGCCCGGTGGGAGCGCGGGCGTGGGCGGTGGTGACGCTTCACGCGAAGGCCCCCGGAACATCGAGGCCAGTCGCGCCCCCCCGCGCCTCCGTCTGGAGGGTGAAGTGCTCACGCGGGCTCGGCAGGCCCAAGGCCTCGCGCGCGTCTTCACTCAGCTCCTTGCCCAGGGGGATGGCGTGCCGCAGGGCCTCGTCGAGGTTGCCCTCCTCGAACATGTCGACGAGGCGGCGCACGTACTCCGCCTTCCGCTGCCGCGCCCACTCGCCGAGCAGGGTGTTGTTCATCATCCAGTCGGACAGCCTGCTCCAGGGACTCGGGCCCGGTGGGAGCGCGGGCGTGGGCGGTGGTGACGCTTCACGCGAAGGCCCCCGGAACATCGAGGCCAGTCGCGCCCCCCATCCTGACGAAGGGGGCCCCTGCCGCGGCCCGCGAGGCCCAGCCCCAGAGAACGCCGCTCCGAGCCGCGCCAGCCATCCTGGCCGGCCACGGCCGGACTCGCCACCTCCGCGCGCCGACGCGCCCTGAGGGGAGAACTCCGCGAGCAGCCGCGCCAGCCATCCCTGGCGAACGAGCGCGTCACCACCGGCGCCACGTGCCGCCGTCCCGTCGGGGAAGAGCTTCTCACGCAGCCGCGCCCACCATCCCGGACGGCGCGCCTCAGCGGCGGCGGGAGCGCGGCGCCCCTCCATCCGCGCGAGCAGCTCCCGGGCTTCTACTGACGGCTCGGGCACGCCGGGACCGAAGCGCTCGCGAGACGGCGGCGGCACGGGCTCCAGCACCGGCACGGGGGGCGGCGGCGCGCCCAGCGTTCGCGGGGATCGGAGCTCCCATTCGGATACATCGAGCCAGGCGGACACCTCCACCCGCGGCATCGCGCCGGCGGAGAACACCTGGGCCCGTCCGCCGAGCACCAGCACCACCGCGCCTTCCTGGAGGCTCGGGTGCCGGCGCTCCGATGGAGACAGGGGCGCCGAGGAGAGGACGCCGTCCTCACGCGTGAGCGGCAACCCCGGCGCGGCTTCACACGCCACCGCGCGTGGCGCGGACAACTCCACAAGATATCCACCCGCCACGGCGTGAACGGACAGGCCGGGCGCCCACACCGCCAGAATCCGGCGGCGCGCCTCCCCCTCACCGAGCAGGGCCGGGTCGAGCCAGAAAGCCAAGGCCCGGACCGTGCCCCGGTGCACCTGCTGCCGGGGCCGCAGCCCTGCACGCGCCGCGCTCATCCCTCGCCTCCTGTCTGGAGACGACACAGCACCGCGCCTTGCTCCAGGTGGTACAGCACCAGCTCGCCCTCCGCCGTCAGCCACGCGAGCACGGGCACCGCATGGCTGGCCTCCGCGTGGACCACGTTGGCGGCCGCCACCGTCAACTTGGATTGGTGCCGCGGCCCCACGCTCCAGAAGGTCCGCAGGTCCGGGTCGAGCGCCAACAACCCGGCCTCCCCTCGCGCCTGCTGACAGGTTCCGACGCCCACGGCGCGGAAGCCCGGACGCAGCGTCACGAAGGGCTCCGTGCTCTGGTGATGCAAGCGCCACACGCCGGGGCTCTTGTTCACCGCGAGCAACCCAGCATCCGGATGGCCTGGGTGAGGTGACGCGCCGAACCAGACAGTGCCGCCCCTCGAGTCCTCCAGTGGCACCTGGCGCACCTCCTTCGCGCTCACGATGCCCAGCCGCACGCCGCTCCCAGCCCCTTCCGCTCCGTCACGCGTCACGACGATGCTGGCGCCCTTCACGTGCGCGGCGGCGATGACCCGCCGTGCCACCTGGGTGGAGTCCACGAGGCGGGAGTCGGAGTCCTCCTCGAAGCAATAGAGCGTGTCGTCCAGGCCGGACAGGAGCACGCATTCCCGCTGGGAGGCATCAAGATAGGTCGTCAGCCGGCCGGGTGGCTGTCCCAGCGCGGGAACAGGTGGGTGCGCCTGCGTATCGCGCAGCGTCCAGGGAAGCGCCGCGGGCCCGCGCCCGTGGCTCCTGGCCTGATGTTGCAGCCGTCCCCGGAAGGCATAGGCGCCCCCCTTCCGCGTCAGCACGAGCAGCCCTCCCTGGCGCCGCCACCCCGCGCCCAGGAAGGTCTCATCACTCCGAGGATTCATCCGCTGGGGCCGCGCGAGGGTGGCGCGAGGGGAGTTGGGCAGCGCCATGGCGCCGACGCCGCCCCCTTCATGGAAGAGCATCAGCCGGCGGCCATCCGAGGAGAAGGAGAACCCCGACACCCGCGCGTGCTGGACGGTCCTCACGGGCGCGGCGACGCGCGCGCGGAACGGGTCCCTCAACAGGCGCACGCTGTCCTCCGGCGACGGCAGGTCGAGCAGTACGGAGCGCGGCGCGCGCGCGGCGGGACGCACCTCCACCGCGAGTTGGCGCACCTCGGGCGCCAGGACTTCGGAGACCTCGATGCGCGAGAGCGCCTCCGCCCCCTCGATCCGGGACAGGCGGGCAGCCCCCACGAGCCAGGCGTCCGCCGTCCGCCCGTCGAGCTCGAGTCCTTCGCGCCAGGCCGCGAGCCGCTCAGCCGAGGGCGGCGCGGTGTCACGCGCGCTCAACCAGGCGCCCAGCGTGGCGGGCGTCACCTCCGTGAACCCGCCACGCTTCGGGTCTGCCTGAAGCACACCCCACGCGAACGTGGTCCCCGCGGCCTCCGCCCTGCGCGCCATGACGATGAGCAACGCGAGGTGCGCGATGCGCGGAGCGCCGAGCTGGTCCGGTCCCGCGTCGAGCAACACCACCGTGCGCCGCGCGCGACGGGGCTGGCGGAACGAGGGCTTGAGATAGGACAGCTCTCCGAAGGCGGCGCGGCGCACCAGCTCGTCGGGGGCCTCCAGGGCCCACAGCCACTCACTCACCAGCAGCCGGTCGAAGGAGCCTCTCCGCGACAGGCCGTCATACCCGTGGGGCTCGCCGCCCATCAGCTCCGAGGGCGCCCGGAGCGGCCCCAGCGCCGCGGACAACCGGGCGACCAGTGGGCCCAGGTTCAGCGCCACGTCCAACGGGAACGTCGCGAGGATTGACGCCCAGGGGCGCAGCGCATGGGGCAGCTCGCTCACGGCGTGTGCCCCGTCGTCGCCGTGTCCAGCCAGGCCTGAAGTGTGACACGGGACACGGACCGCGCCGCCTCCATGCTGACAAGGCACATGGACGCGGGCAGCACCGCCAACTTCGCTCCGCCCCCGCGCGCATGCGCCACGAGCGCACGCTCCAGCAGCGGCGCCGCCACGGCTGGCGCCAGCGCACAGGGAAGCAACAGCGAGGGCGCCGCGTCATCCCGCCCCAGGTACACGGCGCCGTCGACCCACGGCAGCGACGCCGAGGCCCCGAGGAGTACGAGGAGGCCCGGCCCCGCGACACCTTCCCAGGTGGCGAGGCGTGCGTCGTCCTCCGCGAGCACCCGGCGCGCGAGCGCCACCGCCACGGGCCCTTCGCCCACGACAGCGCGCGGCTCCAGCGGCTCGGCGCGCGAACGCCACCGCACCGGCAGGCGCGCGGCGGCTTCGCCACGCGTCTCCAGGGCGCTCACACCGCCACCTCCGTCTCGGACGACACGGGCCCTGAAGCACCGGAGGCGAGCACCCCCGCCACCTCCGCGCGCAGCACCTTCAAGTCCTCTGGAAGCGACTCGGGAGCGAAGCCCGCGTCCATTTCCCGCGCCACGCCCTCCAGCTTGAGCCGCCACGCGACGAGCGCCTCGCCATGGGCCTCCACGGGCCGCTCCGCCAGCAGCGCCTGCCCCGCGGAGGCGATGCGCCGCGCCCGCGCCAGGGGGCCCGCGCTGGCCTCCAGCGCCGCCGCCGGCAAGGCCGGGTTCTCCGTCCCGGCGAGCACGTCCCGCAGCACGTCCCGCGCGAGCGCCTGAGCCTCCTTCGTCGGCACGGCATACACGAGCGGCCACAGGTCCGCGGTCCCCGGCGTGCGCCGGCCCGCGAGCGCGGCGGCGGCAGCGATGAGCTTCTGCACCTTCACCGCGCGGCGGTCGGACAGGGCCACGCCCGCGGCGCGCAGCGTGCGCAGCGCATGGGCCAGGTGGGGGCGCACCCCGGAGAGGTCCGCCTCACGCGCGGCCTGGGCGACGACGTCCAGGGACTCCAGCGAGGTGACGTGCGCGTCCGCGTCCCCCCACAGCGAAGCGCCGCCCGCGAGCAGCTCCTCCAGCCGCGGGTCCGGCACGGGCTCGACGAAGATGCGCGCGAGGAACCGGTCCGCGAAGGCGGCCAGCGACTCGTCCTCCGGCAAGGCATTGGCGGCGCCCACGCAGACGCGCAGGGGGCAGCGCATGCGGGTGTGGCCGCGCCGGAAGGTGCGCTCGTTGAGCAGGCCCAGCAGCGTGTTCAGGATGGCGGTGGAGCCGAGGAACACCTCGTCGAGGAAGGCGACCTCGGCCTCGGGCAGCATGCCCTGGGTCTCCGTCTCGACGAGGCCCTCACGCAGCTTGCGCAGGTCCACGGGGCCGAAGAGCTCGGAGGGCTCGGTGAAGCGGCCCAGGAGGTACTCGAAGTAGGAGCCGCCCAGGACGCGAGCGGTGCGCCGCACGGCCTCGCTCTTCGCGGTGCCCGGCGGACCGATGACGAGCAGGTGCTCCCCCCGCCACGGCGGAGAGCGCGACGAGCTCCACCATCGCCTCGCGTTCAACCAGGCCCCGGCCCGCACTGGAGAGCGCGTCACGAACGGCGGAGGCGGCGGCGTCGAAGGTGCTGGACATGGAGCACCACCCTAACCGCCGGACTTGCCGTCTGAAAGCGCATGCAGGTCCCCTCCCCGCCCTC
>NZ_JABXEP010000282.1:0-4981 GCF_013372605.1 Myxococcus sp. AM009 | reverse complement strand
GGCGCATGCGTACTCAGGCGTGGGGTGGGAAACTGCGGTGTCTCGTGGTGGGCGTGCTGCTCGTCGCGGGCGCCGCGCAGGCGGGGCAGAAGCAGGTCGGCGGCGTGCTCATGCCGGTGTCGCTGAACCTCAAGGGGCGCACCGTCGAGCTCGCCCACATGGAGCTGCACAAGCAGCTCTTCTTCAAGGTCTACGTCTGGAGCCTCTACATGGAGGACCGACCACGCTCCACGCACGAGGCCATCCACTCCAACTCCGTGAAGCGGCTCCACTTCCGCTTCCTGCGCAGCATCTCCAAGGATCAGCTCGTGGGCAGCTTCCGGGACGGGTTGGAGCACAGCCCCGCCCTGCGCCACGGCGGGCCGCTGGCGAACCACCTGCGCATCATGCTCGCGTCGCTGAAGGACGTGGAGAAGGGCGAGGACCTCGTCATCACCTACACGCCGGGCGTTGGCCTTGAAGTCGGGGGAGCTGCCTCCGGTGGCGTCTTCATCCCCGGCAAGCACTTCGCGGACGCACTCTTCTCCGTCTGGCTCGACTCTCATCCTATTTTTCCGCGCTGACTGACGCGCTTGGCTGTCTGTCAGCCATTCAGTCGTTTCAGCTCAAAATATGTGCGAGGTTCTTCCTGACCCGGAGCACCACCGGCGATAGGCTGGCGCTTCATCCACAGGTGTCAGGAGGACACGTACATATGCGGAAACCGTTGGCTCTGGCTGCTCTCGTCGCGCTCTCCACCACCACGGGCTGTGTTTCGCAGGGGAAGTTCGACGCCAAGGCGCTCGAGGCGGAGAGCTTCGCCAAGGGCCTCAACGACGAGAAGGGCGCTCGCGAGGCCGCCGAGGCCAAGGTGAAGGCCCTGGAAGAGAAGATTGCCGAGCTGGAGCAGGAGCGGGAGGCGCTGAACACCCGCCTGAGCACCGCCGAGTCCCGCCTCACCGCGGGCACCGCGGAGCGCCGCGCGCTGGAGGAGAAGAACGCGCAGCTGGCCGCCCTCAACGATGAGCTGGCGCGCAACACGAAGAAGCTGGCCCAGGCGAAGGAGGAGCTGGAGAAGCGCAGCTCCGAGTACGAGAACCTGGCCCAGAGCCTCAAGCAGGAGATTTCCGACGGCAAGATTCAGCTGTCCGAGCTCAAGGGCAAGATGACCGTCCAGCTCAAGGACAAGATTCTCTTCGCCTCCGGCTCCGCCCGCGTCGGCAAGGAGGGCGAGGAGGCGCTGAAGAAGATCGCCGACGCGCTCAAGACGGTGCAGGGGAAGATCATCCGCGTGGAAGGCCACACGGACGACGTCCCGACCGGCGGCGGTCAGTTCCCGTCCAACTGGGAGCTGAGCCTGGCGCGCGCCATGGCGGTGGTCCGTTCACTCCAGAACGCTGGCGTGGACCCGACGTTCCTCTCCGCCGCGGGCTACGGGCAGTACCAGCCCATCGCGGCCAACGACTCGGCGGAAAACCGCAGTCTGAACCGCCGCATCGAAATCGTGCTCGCGCCGAAGTAGCCGCCGCACTAGGAGGGGCGCGGGAGTCCCGCGCCCCTCATGAAAATCCTCCTCGCCTTCCTCTGTCTCCTCGCCGCCACTGGCGCCTCCGCCCAGCAGGACGCGGGCGTCACCGACGCCGGCGCGCCGCAGGGCGTGCTGACGAAGCCCCCCGCGCTGATGCGCCAGGTGGAGGCGGCCTATCCGCCCCTAGCCGCTGCCCAGCAGCTCGAGGGCACGGTGGTGATGTGGGTCGACATCTCGGAGACGGGCGCCGTCTCCAATGTCGAGGTGTCCCAGTCCGCCGGCCACGGCTTCGACGAGGCCGCCATGGAGGCGGTCCGCCAGTTCCAGTTCGAGCCCGCCGAGGTGGACAACGTCCCCGCGCCGGTGCGCATCGAATACGCCTACCAGTTCGTCTTCCGTCCACCGCCGCCGCCCGCGGGTGAGGACGCCGCCGCCGTGGAGCCCGAGGCCCCGGTGAACTTCAGCGGCCGGGCGCTGGAGCGGGGCACGCGGGACGCCCTCCTGGGCGCGGAGGTGGTGCTGCCCGCGCTGGAGCGCTCCACCGTCACCGACGAGGAAGGCCGCTTCTCCTTCCGCGGCATCCCCCTGGGCACGCACGAGGTGCTGGTGGTGCAGAGCGGCTACGAGCGCTTCCGCACCGAGGAGACCTTCACGGAAGGCCAGGAGACGCGCGCCACGTACTACGTGCGAAAGCGCATCTTCGGCGCGTTCGAGACGGTGGTGCGCAGCGAGCGCGAGCGCAAGGAGGTGACGCAGACCACGCTCCAACTGGCGGAGGTGCAGCGCGTCCCCGGCACCCAGGGTGACACGCTGAAGGTGGTGCAGAACCTGCCCGGCGTGGCGCGCCCCGCCTTCAACGGGGGCCAGCTCGTCATCCGCGGCACGGGCCCGCAGGAGTCCGGCGTCTTCCTCGACGGGCAGCGCATCCCGCTGCTCTACCACTTCGGTGGCCTCACCTCCGTCTACAACTCGGAGCTGCTGGAGGCGGTGGACTACCTGCCCGGCAACTTCTCCGCGTACTACGGCGACATCACCGGCGGCGTCATCAACGTGCGCAGCCGCGAGCCGCGCACGGACCGGCTCCACGCCACCGTGGGCGTCAGCCTCATTGAATCCAACGCGGTGGTGGAGGGGCCCATCACCGACACGCTGAGCTTCGCGGTGGCGGGGCGGCGCTCGTACATTGACCTGGTGCTGGGCCTGGTACCGCAGGGCGACAACGGCCCCAGCCTCCAGGTGGCGCCGCGCTACTACGACGCGCAGCTCAAGCTGGTGTGGAAGCCGAGGTCGCGCCACACCTTCACGCTGCAGGGCCTCACCTCGCGCGACAGGTTGGGGCTCGTCTTCGACCGGCCGGCGGATGACGACCCCACCGTCACCGGCGGCTTGAACGTCACCACCGGCTTCAACCAGTTGCGCCTGCGGCACCAGTACCGCGCGGACGCGCTCACCCTGGACACGCACGGCCTGGTGGGCAACACGCTGGTCCAGTTCGGCATTGGTGACCGCGGCCTGCGCATCGCCTCCACGGACCTGAACCTGCGCTCCACGGTGGAGTACGCCTTCGGTGAGGCGCTCACGCTGGCGGGCGGCATCGACGTGGTGAGCAACCTCGCCCGCGTCACCGCGCGCATCCAGGGCCTCTCCCGCGAGGGTGAGCCGCCCACGCCCACCGTCACCGACGACGTGCTCACCGCGGACGGCGACTTCCTCCAGTACTTCCCCTCCACCTGGGTGGAGGCGCGCTGGCGCCCCGTGCCGCGCCTGCTGCTGGTGCCGGGCCTGCGCGCGGAGAGCTACGTCTTCACCGACCAGACCCAGGCCCGCCGCACCTTCAACCCGCGGCTGGCGGTCCGCTACGGGCTGACGGACACGCTGACGCTCAAGGGCGGCGCGGGCGTCTACCACGGGCCCCCCGTGCAGGACGAGCCGAGCGTGGCCTTCGGCAACCCGGACCTGCGCGCGAAGCGGTCGCTCCAGTACAGCGTGGGCGCGGAGTGGCAGGCGCGGCCGGAGTGGTTCGTCGGCGGCGAGGTCTTCTACAATGACTTGGACGGGCTCATCGTCCGCTCCAACGCCACGGTGGTGCGCAACGGCCAGCAGGTGCCCGAGCGCTTGAGCAACGGCGGCGTGGGCCGCATCTACGGCCTGGAGGTGCTGGTGCGCCGCGCGCTGACGGACCGGCTCTTCGGCTGGGTCTCCTACACGCTCAGCCGCAGCGAGCGCCGCGACGCGCCGGGCGTGGGCTGGCGCCTCTTCGACAATGACCAGACGCACGTGCTGACAGCGATTGCGTCCTACAAGCTGCCGGCGGGCTGGGAGGTGGGCGCGCGCATGCGCTTCGCTTCGGGCAACCCCACGACGCCGGTGGTGGGCTCGGTGCGCGACGACGGGTCGGACGTCTTCATCCCGCTCTACGCGGCGGTGAACTCGCGCCGGCTGCCGTCCTTCAACCAGCTGGACATCCGCGTGGACAAGAACTTCGTCTTCGAGAAGTGGGCGCTCAATGTCTACCTGGATCTGACGAACGCCTACAACAACCCGGCGGTGGAAGGCATCGCCTACAACTACAACTACACCCAAAGCGCCTTCTTCGAAGGACTGCCCATCCTTCCCATCATCGGCGCCCGGGGGAGCTTCTGAGCATGCGTTCCATCCTCCCCGCGCTCGGGGCGCTGCTGCTGGCCGGCTGCGCCCCCGACTTTGAACTGCAGAGTGAAATCCGGCGCGTGCGCGTGCTGGCCATCCAGGCGGAGCCCGCCGAGTTGGTGGTGGACCCGGACGCCTCCACGCTGCCCGGGCCCGTGACGTTCAGCGCGCTGGCGGTGACGCCGGACGCGCGCCCCGTCACCGTCCGCTACGCGCTGTGCCGCTTCACCGGCAATCCCTATGACGGGCGGTGCCCGGGGGACGACAGCGTGCCGTTGCCGGACGGCGAGCTGTCGCTTTCGGACGCGAACGTGCAGGCGGTGTTGCTGGAGGCGCTGGCCGCCGGCAATCCGGGCGGCGGCGGAGCGCTGGACCCGGAGGACCCGGCGCTGCGCGAGGCGCTGGCCCGGGGCATTCCCCTCTTCATCGGTTACGAGGCCACGGACGGCAGCGGCACGCCGGAAGGCACGGAGCGCGGCGTGCGCCGGGTGACGCTGCGGGCCACCCCCACGCCCAACCAGAACCCGGTGGTGTCGGACGTCCTGTGGGACGGCGCGCCGCTCACCGGCCCGCTGCCCGTGTCGCGCGAAGTCACCTTCACACCGGTGCTGGCCGAGGGCAGCGTCGAAATCGAGGAGACGGACGAAGGCCCGCGCCCCGAGCAGGTCTTCTTCAGTTGGTTCGCCACGGGCGACGGCGAGGTGAAGGAGTTCCGCTCCCAGGAGCCCGTGGAGGGCCGGCCGGGTGACCCGACGTCTGCCTACGACACCCCCGCCACGCCCCAGCGCGTCACCTTCTGGGTGGTGGCGCGGGATGGGCGGGGCG
>NZ_JABXEP010000281.1:0-5062 GCF_013372605.1 Myxococcus sp. AM009 | reverse complement strand
CCCCCGCGGTAGCGGGCCTGGAGCCGCTCGTCGAAGAAGCGGGCGTAGCTCATCACCTCCCGGTCCGGGTGGTGGCGGCGCATGTGCTCGACATAGGTGTCGTAGTCCGGAACACCAATCATCAGCCGGGCCACCTGCACCGCGCGGCGCCACGCGTGCCCCAGCCGAGCCCACACGGCGGCCATGTCAGCGAACCTCCGCCGGCAGCGGCACGGCGGGTGACTCCTTCGCGGTGGCCGTCGGGGACCGCCAGGCCGCCCGCGCATGAGCCAGGAAGGAGATGCGCACGTCGTCGCCGAACACCTTCTGCCACCCCGCCGTCAGCGTGCAGAGCACCAGCCACGCCGCGGGCACGGCGGGCACCCAGGCGTAGCGCTGCCGCTTCATCTTCACCAGGATGACGGTCGCCAGCGTGAGCGCGATGGCGGCCAGCATCTGGTTGGCGATACCGAACAGCGGCCACAGCGTGTTGATGCCGCCCAGCGGGTCCACCACGCCCTGGTAGAGGAAGTACCCCCACGCCGCCACGCAGAGGGCCGTGGCAATCATGTTGGCCGTCCAGGACTCGGTACGCTTGAGCGGGGCGTACACCAGCCCGGCCAGCTCCTGAATCATGAAGCGGCCCACGCGCGTGCCCGCGTCCACCGTGGTGAGGATGAACAGCGCCTCGAAGAGGATGGCGTAGTGGTACCAGAAGGCCATCATCCCCTCGCCCGACACGAGGCCATGGAGAATCTGCGCCATGCCCACCGCCAGCGTCGGCGCGCCGCCCGCGCGGGACAGGATGGTGGACTCACCGATGTCCCTGGCCGTCTGGCTGAGCACCTCCGGCGTGACGACGAAGCCCCACTGGCTGATGGTGCGCGCGGCCTCCTCCACGGTGGTGCCAATCACCGACGGCGGCGAGTTCATGGAGAAGTACACGCCCGGGTCCAGCACCGACGCGGCGATGAGCGCCATGATGGCGACGAAGGACTCCATCAACATGGAGCCGTAGCCCACCATCCGCGCGTCCCCTTCGTTGGCCAGCATCTTCGGCGTCGTTCCGGAGGAGATGAGCGAGTGCCACCCGGACACCGCGCCGCAGGCGATGGTGATGAACAGGAAGGGGAACAGCCCGCCGGAGAACACGGGCCCCGAGCCGTCGATGAAGCGCGTCACCGCCGGCATCCGCAGCTCCGGCGCGGCCAGGAGGATGCCCACTGCCAGGAGCAGCACGGTGCCAATCTTCAGGAAGGTGGACAGGTAGTCGCGGGGCGCCAGCAGCAGCCACACCGGCAGCACGGACGCGCAGAAGCCGTAGCCAATCAGCATCCACGCCAGCGCCTTGGCGTCGAAGGTGAACGCGGCGCCCCAGGTCGGGTGCCCGGCGACGTGGCCGCCCAGCCAGATGGACAACATCAGCAGCACGAAGCCCGCGATGGAGACCTCCAGCACGCGGCCGGGGCGGAGGTAGCGCAGGTAGAGCCCCATCAGCACGGCGATGGGCATCGTCATCGCGACGGTGAAGGTGCCCCAGGGGCTGTGCGCCAGCGCCTTCACGACGACCAGCGCCAGCACGGCGAGGATGATCATCATGATCATCAACACGCCAATCATCGCCGTCACCCCGGCGGCGGGCCCCAGCTCCAGGCGCACCATGTCGCCCAGGGACTTGCCGTCACGGCGCACGGAGAAGACCAGGATGACGAAGTCCTGCACCGCGCCCGCCAGCACCGCGCCCACCAGAATCCACAGCGTGCCGGGCAGGTAGCCCATCTGCGCGGCCAGCACCGGCCCCACCAGCGGCCCCGCCCCGGCGATGGCGGCGAAGTGGTGGCCGAACAGCACCCACTTGTCCGTGGGCACGTAGTCCAGGCCGTCGTTGCGCAGGTGCGCCGGCGTCGCGCGCGAGGGGTCCACGCCCAGCGCCTTGCGCGCCACGAAGCGGCCGTAGAAGCGGTAGCCGATGAGATAGACAGAGGCGGACGCCACCACCAGCCAGATGGCGTTGATGCTTTCGCCCCGGTGCAGGGCCACCGTGCCCAGGCTCACCGCGCCCGCGGCGGCGAGCAGCACCCAGGCCAACTTCCGCGCGACTCCACCCATGCGTGCCTCCGTGTGGCGGCGCCATGCCGCTGCGAGCGGCGGGCACCGGCCCACGGGCGGCTATAGCCCGGGCTCCGCACCCGGGGTAACAAATGCAGGGACGTGGCGCACGTCACCCCTTCGCGGGCTTCTCCAGGACGAGCCCGAAGTGCGTGTAGCAGGTCGGGTGCAGGTCCATGATGTTCTCGAAGTGGAAGACGCGGGACGTGAGGCCCGCCGCGTGCGCGGGCGCCAGGACGCGCTCCTTCAAGGTGACGGCGTCGTAGAAGCGGCCGTGCCGCTCGCCCCAGCACGGGAACAGATGGATGATGGGCTCCGCGTCGCGGCGGATGTCGTAACCCCACGCGGGGTCACACATGGTGAAGGCGTACTCGCCCAGGTACAGCGGGACGATGCAGACCTTTCCTCCGGGCCGGAGCACACGCCCCGCCTCCCGGATGAAGCCCGTGTCCGCGCGCCCCTCGAAGTGCTCGAAGGAGCAGTGCAGCGTCATCGCGTCCACCGAGCCGTCCTCGAGCGGGAGCTCCGCCGCCGAGCCGCCAATCTGGTGGCCGTGGATGCCCGGCGGGAAGACGAGGTCCTGCGCGTAGATGTTCCGCGTCCGACCCAGCTCGCGAACGACATCCAGGTACGGGCTGCTCGGGGTGGAGGCGATGTCCACGTAGACGGCGTCCTCACGCGCCACCAGCGCTTCAATCTGCTTCCATGTGAAGTAGTACTGTGGCCGCTTCTCCCAGTAGGGCTGGAAGCCGCAGAAGTGCCGGATGGTGGCGTTGTGCGCCTGGAGCCCGTCCCAGAAGCGCTCCAGCTCCGCCACGTCGAAGCGGTAGGGCTCGACGGGGATGCCAGCCTGGCGCAGCGGCTCCGGCTGCTTGAGCTGGGGGCCAGGGCCATAGCGGCCGAACCCCGTCAGGCTCAGCAGCTTCGACAACGGCCCCGACGCCTTGTAGGCGGCGCGGTGCCGGACGCTCTTCTTTACGCGGGTCAGCAGGTTCACGGAGGTCCCCCGGGCGGATGCCCGAAACGAGCCGGATTCTGGGAGAGCGTCCCGGACGCGTCAATGCGCCCCGGCGCCCGCCTGCCCTGGGTGCCAGCGTGCCTGCTGGACGAGCCGAGAGATGGCTCTCCCGTAGGTCGCGGCCCAGCCTCTGGTTCCTCGCAGTCCCGGGACTGCGTCATGGAGGGAGGTGTCGGCCAGTTCAGCGGCGCTGTGCGCAGGGTCAATGGAAGGCCGTGCGCCACCGCGCGGGTCGTCGCGATTCCTCACACCTGCCACCAAAGCCTCGCACATGCGAGAGTGTCCTGATGAACACTCTATATCTGGTCCTGCTCGCGGTCGCGGTCGCAACGCCATCCACGATGGAGGTCCCCGCGGCGCCCTCGCCCTTTGAACCCGTTCCGCTCCTTGAGTCCGCCATTCCTGACGGTCAGGCGGGGATTTCGAGCAAGGACAAGGACAAGGACAAGAAGGACCGGTCCGGAAAGGCCTTCACGAAGCGGCAGAAGGACACCGTGAAGGAACGGAACGCGAAGGAGAATGACGGAAAGATCCGCTGTGTGAATTGCAAAGTCGAGACGGTCCCCGGCAAGAGGCACCAGAAGGGCGTGACGCCTCCGTCGAACGAGGCCCATGTCGACCACAAGCGCGCCAGGTCGAAGGGAGGCGCGGGGGATGTGGAGAATGGACAGGTGCTCTGCCGGAAGTGCAACCTCAAGAAGGGCAACAGGCACTCTTGCGACGGGAAGTCGAAATGAGCACTGCGGATGGCGATGACCGGGTCAAGGTCATCTTCGAGCTGGAGAAGGATGAGGACGACTACCCCCCCGCGGACTCCGAGGGGCTCTGGGCGCGCCCTGTAGGAGAAGGGTTGTTCCAGCTCGACAACGTCCCCTTCTTCGCGAAGGGCGTCGCCTGCGAAGACGTCGTCTCCGCCAAGCTCGTGGACGGAGAGCTCCTGTTCCAGAAGGTCGTCCGGCCCTCGGGGCATGCCACCCTGCGCCTCATCATCTACGACGAGGAGGAGGTCCCCTCCGTCAAGGCGCTCCTGGAGAAGCAGGGCTGCGCCGTCGAGAAAAGCCATGTCCCCGGGCTCATCTCCGTGGATGTTCCGCCCACGGTCTCTCTCGACGCCTTGAAGCCGCTCCTGGACGAAGGTGAAGACGAGGAGCGTTGGGGCTACGAGGAGGCGTGTCTGCCTTAGCGGGCCTGCTGCGCCTCGGGCACCGCGCGGGCCGCCTCGCCCGAGCCCAGGCCTCCCGCCCGAGCGCGCTCCAGGTGTGGCGCCAGCCGTCCGGCGCCCATCAACCCCGCCATGCGGAGGTCGGAGATGAACGACCAGAGCGGGTACTTGAACGACGCGGGCTTGTTCCGCTCGATGACGAAGTGGCTGAACCACGCGAAGCCGTAGGCAGCGACGAGCGCGGCCGGAACCAGCGCGCCGCGGCCCGTGACGGCGGCCGTCACGCCCAGCCCCACGCCCAGGGTGGTGCCCGTGAAGTGAAGCCAGCGCGTCGAGGGCAGCGCGTGCTCCCGCAGGTAGAACGGCCAGAACTCGGCATAGGTCTCGATGCGGTCGGACATGGTGTGAAGTTAGGGCCCACGGGCAGGGACAGGCAAGGGTGCTCCCCGCACGCCCATCCGCCGGGCAGGCCGTCCAGCATCCGTCATGTTTTCCAGTCACAGGTCGCTCGCCCCGGCCCGGACCTGCCCGAGTCCTCCAGGTCATGAAAGACTCTGGAGCCATGACGGAGTGGATGCCCAAGCCGAACCCCTCGGTCGACCTGCGGACGCTGGCGCTCAGTCCAGAAGAGGGCTTCGTGCTCTCCCGCCTGGACGGCGCCACACCTGCCCGGAACCTGCCCGCGCTGACGGGCCTGCCCCCCGAGCGGCTGCGGATCATCCTCTCCCGGCTCGTCACCCAGGGCGCGCTGCTGCCCACGCCCGCCTCTAGCCCGGCGCGTCCAGCCCCCTCCC
>NZ_JABXEP010000280.1:0-5067 GCF_013372605.1 Myxococcus sp. AM009 | reverse complement strand
GGCTCGGGCGGGGCGCTGGCCATTGGCGTGGGCAACCGCGTGCTGATGCTCCAGAACAGCGTCTACTCCGTCATCTCCCCGGAGGGCTGCGCCTCCATCCTGTTCCGCGACGCCGCCAAGGCGGACAAGGCCGCGGACGCGATGCGGCTCACCGCGAAGGACCTGCTGGAGATGAAGATCATCGACGAGGCCATCGTCGAGCCCGCCGGCGGCGCCCACCGCGACCCCGCGAAGATGGCGGAGGCGCTGGGCAAGACGCTGCGCAAGCACCTGGGGCAGCTCGCCGAGCTGTCACCCGATGAACTGGTCCAGGACCGGTACGCGAAGTTTCGCGCGCTCGGTGTGTTCTCCGGACGCTGAAACCTCCTATCAGGGCCTCACACCATGCGACCGCTCGTCCCCACCCACGTTGAGACGCTCAAGCCGTACGTGCCCGGCAAGCCCATTGAAGAGACCGAGCGCGAGTTCGGCCTCAAGGGTGTCATCAAGCTGGCCTCGAACGAGAACCCGCTGGGGCCCTCGCCGCGCGCCGTGGAGGCCATGCGGAACATCTCTGGCGCGGCGCACCTGTACCCCGACGCCACGTCCTTCCACCTGGTGCGCAAGCTGGCCGCGCACGTGGACGTGAAGCCGGAGCAGGTGGTGCTGGGCAGCGGCTCCAACGAGCTCATCGAGCTGCTCATCCGCACCTTCACCACGCCGGAGGACGAACTCCTCCTGTGCCAGGGCTCCTTCTCCGCGTACCGCATCTCCGCGCAGGCCCACGGGCGGCCCTTCGTGGAGGTGCCCATGCGCGAGGGCCACCAGTACGACCTGGAGGCCATGGCGAAGGCCATCACCCCGCGCACGCGGATGGTGTTCCTGGCCAACCCGGACAACCCCACGGGCACCGCGTTCAGCCGCGACGCGCTGACGCGCTTCCTGTCCGTCGTGCCGCCGGAGGTGCTGGTGGTGCACGACGAGGCCTACTTCGAGTTCGTCGAGTGGCCCGAGTACACCAGCGCCGTGCCGCTGCTCGGCGGGCACCCGAACCTGGTGGCGCTGCGCACCTTCAGCAAGATTCACGGGCTGGCGGGCGTGCGCCTGGGCTACGGCATCATGGATGCCCGGCTGGCGGCGTACCTGCACCGCACGCGCATGCCCTTCAACCTGACGGTGCTGGCCCAGGCCGCGGGGCTGGCGGCCCTGGATGACACCGAGCACGTGCGCCGCACGCGGGAGGTGAACCGCACGGGGCTGGACTTCTTCGCCGCGGAGCTGCCGACGCTGGGCGGCACGCTCACGCACAGCCACGCCAACTTCGTGTTCGTGGACTTCGGCCGTCCGTCGGTGGCGCTGTACGAGCAGCTGCTGCGCAAGGGCATCATCGTCCGGCCCTTCGCGGGGCAGGGCTTCCCGAACCACGTGCGCATCTCCGTGGGCACGCCCGCGGAGAACGCCCGCTGCGTCCAGGTGTTGAAGGAGATTTTGTCATGAGCGCCCGGCCCTTCATCGTCGCCATCGACGGCCCCGCGGGCGCCGGCAAGTCCTCGGTGTCCAAGCTGCTGGCGCGCCGGCTGGGCTTCTCGCTGGTGGACACGGGCGCCATCTACCGGTGCGTGGCGTTGATGGCCCTGCGTGAGGGTCTCGCCTTCGACGACGACGCGCGCCTGGGCGAGCTGCTGGGCCGCGTGCACATCCACTTCCAGGTGGTGGGCGAGGAGAACCACGTCTTCCTGGGCGGCCAGGACGTGTCCGGAGAGATTCGCACGCCGGACATCTCCATGGCGGCGTCCCAGGTGTCCGGGCGGCCGGTGGTGCGCGCGGGCCTGCTGCAGCTCCAGCGGCGGCTGGCGCTGGAGTCGGAGAAGGGCGCCATCCTGGAGGGTCGTGACATCGGCACGGTGGTGTTCCCGGACGCGGACGCGAAGTTCTTCCTGGCGGCCAGCCCCGAGGTGCGCGCCCGGCGCCGCTACGAGGAGCTGTTCCAGAAGGGCGTGGAGAGCAGCCTGGATTCGGTGCTCGCGGACCAGACGAAGCGGGACCGCGACGACTCCGCCCGCGCCGTGGCGCCGCTGAGGGCCGCCGAGGACGCGGTGCACGTGGACTCCAGCAGCACCCCCCTGTCGGAGGTGGTGCACGGGCTGGAGTCTGAAATCCTGCGCCGGATGGCCGCGCGCGCCTAGCGCGGGTGGCTGAACCTCCGCCCGGCGAAGGGGACGACGCGCCGCACTCATCAAGAGCGCTTCGCCAGCGCCTCCGCGTAGGCGGCCTGCAGCTCGCCGAACACCGAGCGCGCCGGCCGCGGCGCGCCGAGATGCAGGTGGCGCAGCTCGTCCATGAAGGCGCTCCAGAGCGGAGCGCCGCCCTGTTCCAGCAGCTCCGCGCGCACGGACAATTCCTTGCTCGGGCGCGTATGTCGGCGGCCCCAGGCGCCCATGTGCGCGAGGAGCGGCACGAGCTGAATGGCCGCTTCCGTCAGGCTGTAGATACCCTTCTGCCGGTGGGTTGGATCCGGGCATCGCGTCAGCAGGCCGGACGCCGTCAGGCGCTTCAGCCGGTCCGCGAGGATGTTCGAGGCGATGCGTTCCTCGCTCCGCGCGAGCAGCTCGCCGTAGCTGCGCCTGTTCCCGAACATGACGTCGCGGATGACGACCAGGCTCCAGCGGTCGCCGAGCTGTTCGAGCGTCAGGTTGATCGGGCAGCCGGATCGCCCTGTCTGCGCCATGGCCATCCCCTCCAGGTTACTCCTTGCGGTGTGCAAGTGGTAGCGATAGGGTTCCTTCCACTTGCAAATCGCAAGTGGTTTGAGACAGGAGTCCTCCCGCGATGTCGCTCGTGCTCTACGGTCATCCCTTCTCCTCGTATACGCAGAAGGTCCTCATCGCGTTGTACGAGAACGCCACGCCCTTCGAGTTCCGCTGCATCGGACCGGAGACACCTCGGCATTCGGCCGAGTGGTCACGGCGCTGGCCGCTGCGCAAGTTCCCGCTGCTGGTGGACGGTGAGCGCGACGTCGCGGAGACCAGCATCATCATCGAGTACCTGCACCTCGTGCATCCCGGGCCCGTGCGCCTGCTGCCCGCGGACCCGATGGCCGCGCTCGACGTGCGGTTTCTCGATCGCTTCTTCGACCTGCACGTCATGAACGCGGCGCAGCACGCGGTCGATGGTGCGCTGACGGGGGATTCGGTGAAGCGCCAGGAAGGAGTGGCCCTGGCCGTGAAGAAGCTGGAGGTCGCATACGCCTGGCTCGAAGGGCAGCTCGCCGGCAGGACCTGGGCCGCCGCTGGCGAGGACTTCACGCTGGCGGACTGCGCGGCGGCGCCCTCGCTGTTCTACGCGGACTGGACGCACCGGATCTCCGAGGCGTTTCCCGTGCTGCGCGCCTACCGTGCGCGGTTGCTTTCGCGCCCGTCCTTCGCCCGCGCGGTGGAGGAAGCGCGGCAATTCCGGCCGCTCTTCCCCCTGGGCGCGCCAGACCGGGATTGAAGCTCGGCGCGAACGGGGCCTAGAAGGTGACGCCTTCCTTCGTCGGCGCGGGCACCTGCAGCGGCAGCTTCAGCGCTCCCGTGCCGTCGCCGTAGAAGGCGTGGTAGAGGAACAGGTCCGCCACCACCTGCTTCACGTAGCCGCGCGTCTCCTTGAAGGGGATGGTCTCCACGAAGAGGTCCAGCGGCAGCGAGCCCCGCTCCTGGATCCACTTCGCCGCCGAGCCCGGGCCCGCGTTGTACGCGGCCGCCGCGAGCACCGGGTGCGCGAAGCGCTCCATCAGCCGGGACAGGTACCAGGCGCCGTAGCGGATGTTCCGCTCGGGGGAGAAGAGGTCCGCGGGCGCGGGGGCGGGCTCCGTCAGCTTCTCCGCGATGGCGTTCGCCGTCTTGGGGATGATCTGCATCAGCCCTCGCGCGTCGGCCATGCTCATCACCTCCGGCCGGAACGCGCTCTCCCGCCGCATGATGGCCCACACCAGGTAGGGGTCCACCTGGTGCCGCGTCGCCGCGCCCTCCACCGCGGTGGCGAAGGCGCGTGGATAGAAAGGCGCCAAGGCCTCCGGAGCGCGCGCGCCGAAGGCCCGGCCCCACAGGTGGCGCGCCGCCACCGTGTAGGCGTGGCCGTACTCGCCCAGTCCCAGCAGCGCGTGCGCGAAGGGCAGGGCCTGGTCCGCGGAGCGCAGCCGCGCCGCGTGGGCTTCCACCTCGTCCGCCGCGTCGCGGAACAAGCCCGCGCGCGTCAACTCCACCGCCAGCTCCAATTCGGGCGGGCGGGGCAACTTCAGCACCTGCGGCGGCTGTGGGAAGTGCGCGGGCGCCTTCAGGCTCAGCGCCTTGAGCCGCTCGTTGGCCATCAACGCGTAGAAGGACGCGGGCGCGGAGGTGATGACGGCCGTGTACGCGGGCCCCAGGGTGTCCGCCTTGGCGCCTTCCAGCTCGCGGCTGCGCGCCATCCAGTAGCGTGCCTGCGGCCCCATGTTGCTCCTGGGATAGGTGGCCAGGAGCGCCTCCAGCGCGGCGCGGGCCTTCGCGTACTCCTCCTGCCGCAGGTGGGCCAGCGCGCGGAACCACATGCCCTCGTCGCGCCGGCGTGAGCGCGGATAGCGCGCCTCGAAAGCCGTGAAGGACCGCACCGCGTCCGCGAAGCGCCCGGCCTGCAAGTCCAGCCAGCCCGCGAAGAAGGCGCCTTCATCACCCGCCGGCTGCGAGGGGTACTTCTTGTCCAGGGCCGCCATCAGCGTCCGGGCCCTGTCGTTGTCGTCGGACCGGAGCGCGCGCCGCGCCACCAGCAGGTCCGCCTCCGCGGCCACGGCGGCGGGGCCCTTGCGCGCCAGCGCGAGCGCCTTCTCCGCATCCTCCATCCGCCCCAGCGCGAACCAGGCCTTCGCGCGCAGCAGCGCCACGCGGGCCGCCTGGGCCTTGTCGAGCTTCACCTTGTCCAGCGTCGCCAGCTCGTCGAGCCCACGCCGAGCCGCGCCCGCGCCCAGGAAGCGGTCCGCGCGAGTGGTGCGCTCGGTGTAGCCCAGCTTCACCGGCGGTGTGCTGCCCTCCGTCAGCCACGCCATGGCCTCGTCGCCGTAGGGGTGGGTGGGGA